>JBMYLU010000025.1:3088-8043 GCA_049596595.1 Flavobacteriaceae bacterium
TCCAATTTCCCTGTATTTGGAAAGCAGCACGCTTTGGCTACGATGGTTTTGGGGTAAAAAAATTAAACACTGCCGAAGACCTACACGCGCTTCCCGATAGCGAATGTATTGTTGAGGATTTGGTGCCTATCGCCAAAGAAATTTCGGTTATTGCAGCCCGAAGCGCCTCTGGGGAAATTGCCTTGTATTCGCCTGTGGGCATGGCATTTCACCCTACTGCCAACCAGGTGGAGTTTGTTTATTACCCTGCCGAACTAGACGAAACCCTTGCGCAAAAAGCGCAAGACATTGCCGAAAAATTGGTTGCTTCTTGGGAGCATGTGGGCTTATTAGCGGTTGAGTTTTTTGTAGATGAAAACAACAGCTTGCTTATCAACGAAGTGGCACCCCGCCCACACAACAGCGGTCACCTCACGATTGAGGGATGTGTTACCTCACAGTTTGAGCAGCACCTCCGCGCCATTTTGGACGCACCCCTTGGCAACACCGATTTCTACCGCCCTGCCATCATGGCAAATGTGGTGGGACCCGCCGATGTAACTGGTACTTTTGTGTATGAGGGAACTGAAGTGGTGCTAAGCACCCCACAAGCCGGATTGCATATTTATGGTAAAAAAACAACCAAACCGCAACGTAAAATGGGGCATATCACCCTTACGGGTAACGATATAAATGCTATTTTTAAAAAAATTAAAGAACTAAAAACTGTACTTCAACTAAAAGCAAAATGATATGAAGGTAGCCGTAATTATGGGAAGCAAAAGCGACCTACCCGTGATGCAAGACGCCATTGACACCTTGGCATTGTTTGAAATTGACACCCACGTGGATATTGTTTCTGCACACCGCACACCCGAAAAAATGATGCATTTTGCCAATACTGCCCACGAAAACGGCATAGACGTAATCATTGCCGGTGCCGGAGGTGCAGCGCATTTGCCGGGTATGGTGGCTGCGGTAAGCCCGTTGCCTGTTATTGGTGTTCCCGTAAAATCGTCGAACTCCATTGACGGTTGGGATTCGGTGCTGTCGATTTTGCAAATGCCGGGCGGAGTTCCCGTAGCAACCGTGGCACTTAACGGCGCAAAAAACGCAGGACTCTTAGCTTGCCAAATTTTAGGCGTAAAAAACCCAGCACTTAGAGAAGCCATGATTGCCTATAAGGCCTCTCTTGGTGAAAAAGTGCACCAAACGTCCAGGGAACTTAATAAAAGATAAGGGTTAATACACTCCCCAAAAACCATAGTATTGGAATTCCTTCCACCCAAAAAGCAGTAAAGGTCTCAGAATGTTTGGGCGAGGCTTTAATCGCTAATCCCAAAAGCAAGATCATGATTAGTTCCACCCAAAACAAAGCAGGTACTTGAACCGTTTGGTATGCCAAAAACGCAAGACCACAAAGCAACACATACCCAAGGGTTTTCGTTCCTGAAATCCCCAACAGTTGTGGGATGGTTTTTAGGCTGGGGGCATCTTTATGCACATCGCGCAATTCAAAAGGAAGCATCAAACAGAGTATCCAAAGCACACTTTTTACAGCAACCCAAACAAACACCTGCTTGGGTAGTGAAATTAGCGGTAACTGTGCCATCGTTGTCCATGAAAGGGCAACCACAAAAACCTTAAGCATGGGCACAAACCGCAAGCCCATATGGGCACCAAAAGGCAACGCATAGCAAAAGGTCAGTATGCCAATTCCAAAAAATACCCACCAAACATTGAAGGGCTGCGCCATCAACCCCCAAAAACCTAGGGCTAAAGCCACAACAAAAAGGGCGATATTCCCAACAGAAACCGCTTGCTTTTTATACAACACAGGTACAAATTGGTTTGCGTACTGATATGCCGCCCAGCCAAACCCAAAAAGAGCAGACTGCATGGAAACGGAAATAGAAATACCTTGTTGAAGCGCCAAAACCCTACAAAACGCCCAAAGGGCAAGGGCTACATGAAAGTTTGATGAAAGATAACGTTTACCCAAGCGGTGTATTCTAGAACCGCAAAAGTACCAATTGTGTTAATAACGTCCTGTTTTGCGGTTAACAACTTTAGCGTGAATTGATTAGGTTTTCTTTTTGAATTTTAGACAAAAAATTAAATTTGGATTTACAATATTTGGTTGCATCATGGATACCCAAAAATTTTCGCTACGCCACATAGGTCCAAACGCCCAAGAAGTTGAGGAGATGCTTTCAACCCTTAAGGCGGCGTCTGTTGATGAACTTATTGCGCAAACCGTACCGGAATCCATACGATTAACAAAGTCCTTTTCGCTTCCCGATGCCGTTAGCGAACACCACTTTTCAAAGCACATTACAGCGCTTGGCAAACAAAATGAAGTGTTTTCTTCTTTCATCGGATTGGGGTATCACGAAGCTATTTTGCCAGGTGTTATTCAACGAAATATCCTTGAAAATCCAGGGTGGTACACCGCCTACACACCCTACCAAGCCGAAATTGCACAAGGGCGAATGGAAGCCTTACTAAACTTCCAAACCATGGTTACAGACCTTACGGGGATGGAGTTAGCAAATGCATCCTTACTGGATGAAGCCACTGCTGCTGCAGAAGCCATGAGTCTTTTGTATGGGCAACGTACCCGAGAGCAGAAAAAACATAATGCTTCCAAATTTTTTGTGGACGAAAACACCTTGCCACAGACCAAATCGGTTTTGGAAACACGGGCAGCTCCTATCGGTATTTCCTTGGTGTATGGCACTCCTGAAACTTTTGTGCCTACAGCAGATTTTTTTGGTGCACTGATTCAATATCCAGGTGCCAACGGCAGTATTCCCGACCTAAAATCGTTTATTGAAAAAGCCTCTGAAGCAGAACTAAAAACCGCCGTTGCAGCGGATATTATGAGTTTGGTCGTATTGGAAGCACCCGGCACTCTAGGGGCAGATGTTGTGGTGGGCAGCACCCAACGGTTTGGCATTCCCTTAGGTTACGGAGGGCCACACGCTGCCTTTTTTGCAACCAAAACTACCTACAAAAGAAGTATTCCTGGAAGGATTATTGGCGTAACTCAAGACAAGTCGAGAAACCGAGCGTTGCGCATGGCATTACAAACCCGCGAACAACACATCAAACGCGACCGCGCAACCTCAAACATCTGTACCGCACAAGTATTGCTAGCCGTAATGGCAGGCATGTACGCAGTGTATCATGGCCCAAAAGGATTGAAAAATATTGCGTTGCGTATACACCAACACGCTTGCCGTTTGAACAAAGTATTACATGCGATGGGTATTCCACAAAAGAACGCATCCTTTTTTGACACGCTCCACATTGAGGCACCCGCTGATAAAGTACGTGCGTTAACAGAAGAAGCAGGCATAAACCTCAACTATCTTAATGATAACGAACTTACCCTTTCGTTTCATGAAGCAACCGAAGCACAGCACGTAGATACCATCATCGAAATTTTAGCGAATGCTACAGGAAAAACAATTCCTAAAGTTGTTGCGCAGCAAAGCGATTGCCTACCCATTTCACACAAACGCACCGCACCTTTTTTGACCCATGAGGTGTTTCAACGCTACCATGCCGAAACGAGTATGATGCGCTATATCAAATCGTTGGAACGAAAAGATTTAGCATTAAACCACTCCATGATTGCGCTGGGTTCATGTACCATGAAGCTCAATGCTGCCACGGAAATGTTTGCCCTCAGCGACCCCCAATGGAACAACATCCACCCGTTTGTACCTGTAAACCAAGCCAAGGGATATCAAAAAATATTACATGATCTTGCCGATTACCTCACTGAAATTACGGGATTTGGCGGTACATCTTTACAGCCCAATTCGGGTGCGCAAGGCGAGTTTGCCGGACTCATGGTTATTCGAGCCTATCATCAAGCCAATGGTGATAGCCACCGCAATATCTGCCTTATTCCAGCATCGGCGCACGGTACCAATCCGGCATCGGCGGTAATGGCGGGCATGCAAGTAGTGGTAGTGGGCACTGATGATCGCGGAAATATTGACCTTGAAGACCTAAAAGCAAAAGCCGATGTGCATGCCGAAAATTTGGCTGCGCTTATGATTACCTATCCCTCTACGCACGGGGTTTTCGAATCTTCCATTAAAGAAATTACGGCATACATTCACAGCAAAGGCGGACAAATTTATATGGATGGCGCCAACATGAACGCCCAGGTAGGCTTGACAAACCCTGCAGCCATTGGTGCAGACGTTTGCCACTTGAACCTCCACAAAACCTTTGCGATTCCGCACGGAGGTGGTGGTCCTGGGGTTGGCCCTATTTGCGTTGCTGAGCACTTAGTGCCATTTTTACCCAACCACGATGTTGTGCCAGTGAGTGGCAATCAGGGGATTACAGCACTTTCGGCAGCACCCTACGGGTCCGCTTTGGCGTGTTTGATTTCCTATGCCTATATCCGTATGCTTGGCGCAGAAGGCTTAAAGAAATCAACTGAAATTGCCATTCTTAACGCTAATTATATCAAAGAGCGTATTGCCAAGCACTACCCCGTGTTGTACAGTGGCGATAACAATCGAGCAGCACATGAATTTATTATTGATTGTCGTGCCTTCAAGGTAAAAGGAATTGAGGTTATGGATATTGCCAAACGCCTAATCGATTACGGATTTCATGCGCCCACGGTCTCTTTCCCTGTTGCTGGCACCATGATGATTGAGCCTACAGAAAGTGAAAATAAAGAAGAATTAGACCGTTTTTGCGAGGCGTTGATTTCCATTCGCTACGAAATTGAAGCAAGTGATGCCAACCAACAAGACAATATGCTGCGCAATGCTCCGCATACGTTGGAGCAAGTTACTGCCGACGATTGGGGCTACCCGTATTCGCGTGCCGAAGCCGCTTATCCGTTGCAATTTGTTCGTGAGAATAAGTTTTGGCCGAGCGTCCGCAGAGTAGACGAAGCCTATGGGGATAGAAATTTGGTGTGCACTTGTGTGTCAATTGAG
>JBMYLU010000026.1:0-4866 GCA_049596595.1 Flavobacteriaceae bacterium
AATCGTATTGCATGAATGCTCTTAAAAAGGGACTACCTGGAACCAAATTTAATGGTGCTTGTGCGGATATGGATAGAAGCACACACACTCTTGTAAACGCACGACTCCCTATAGATGAAAAAAAGACAAAATTGCTTGCTTTTCATTTAGATTTAAAGGGGATTTGCTGTTCAAAAGGGAGTGCATGTCAGTCGGGAAGTGAAGCAGGTTCTCATGTGTTGCAGGCGCTTCTTAGCCACGATGAAAACAAACTGCCGTCGCTTCGTTTTTCTTTTTCGGCAAACAATACAAAAGATCAAATTGACAGATTGGTTACTGTTTTGGTGGAATTTGCCAACAGTTAG
Organism: Flavobacteriaceae bacterium; assembly: GCA_049596595.1. Taxonomy (GTDB): domain Bacteria; phylum Bacteroidota; class Bacteroidia; order Flavobacteriales; family Flavobacteriaceae; genus UBA7446. The sequence continues at coordinate 345 of JBMYLU010000026.1, forward strand.
AATCTAGCAGTAAGCTTTACATTAAATACACGGGGTGTCATGTAGTTTGGAATACCAAACTGACGTTGTGTATACACGTCACGAACCCAAGTATTGGTTATTGCATTTTGTACATCAAAAATGTTGAATATCTCAAAACCGACTTGCAATTCTTCAAACGATCTAAAGGTGTTTTTAAACCTAGTATCGTCTTTAATGACATATAGAAAACCTACATCGGCGCGTTTGTAGGCGCGTAACCTACTTTGGTAGTTATAACTATCGGCATAGCTTGGTGAACCGCCAGGAAGTCCAGAATTATAAACCAAATTTAAATTCATTTTAAGAAAAGGCAGTCTTGGAACATAGTCCTGAAAGAGCATCGCAAACTTAATGCGTTGATCTGTTGGGCGCGGAATGACTCCTCGGTTATTTTGATTTTCTTCTGCCTTTAGCAACCCTAAGCTTATCCAGGACTCTGTACCTGGAACAAATTCACCATTAAGCCTTAGGTCTAAACCATAAACTTGTGCTTTAGTGTTATTTGTTGCTGCATATCTAATACGTACATTATCCAATGTGTAAGGATTTACATCCCAGAGCCGTTTAAAATAAACTGCAGAGCGAAGCACAAAAGGTCTACTCCAAAGGGTAAACTTTCGGTCGTGGCTACCTACAAGATGAAGTGATTGTTGAGGTTTGACTTCGGGATTTATTTGTCCATCAAAGCCTCTCAATTCTTTGTAAAATGGCGCTTGAGCATAATGTCCAAAAGATAGTCTAGACACTATATTAGGGTTGCGAACGGGTTGAAGACTGAGTTGAATCCGTGGACTAAAAAAGGTGCTTCCAGATGATTTAAAATTTGATAATTCCCAATGGTGGATGCGCACACCTGCGGATAGCCATGCAATTTTTTTGCCTATTAAAAAGCGATTATTCCATTGTAAATACCCTGAAATTCGATTGAGAGTGGTTTGCTGTGCTGCTCTGATGGAGTTAAATAATACGAGTGGTCCCTCAAACGGTTGATAAGGCTGATTGTTTTTTTGTGCTGCGGCAGGTGGACGAATTGAAAAGCCTGCAGAATCTATTTTTTCCCACTCTACAATTCGATCACGAATATTTTCGGATTTAAGTTGAATTCCCCATCGCCATTCTTGTTTTTCTCCTTGGTGTTTTCCACTAATATCTATTGAAGAGATAAGGGCATCAAAATCACTTCTGCCATGTGTGTGTTGGCTTCCCACTCCTTCGGCAAAAGAGATATTTCCCAAGTCTTCTGAACCGATTTCAGTATTGGGTGTTCCCAATAAATATTGTGCTAGTATATCAAAATACTCTTGTTCCTTGGTGTGATAAATCGATGAAACAAGATTGTATTGAGTTTTGTCGTTTGGCTGGAAGGTAGTCTTAAAGGCACCCAAATACGTTTGATATACATCTTTTTCCTGTCCGCTGTAATACACCAACAGTGCACGCGGTTCTGTCAAAGTACCAAAATTGGTTTGCCGTGTTTGTGGGGTATAATTATAGTCGTTTCTAGAAATAGCTCCCAAAAACTGGAATTTCCATGTTTGACTTTTATTATATGTTAAAAGCGTTTGCAAGTCGGCAAAAGCAGGTTGGTATTGAGCATCGGTTTCTTTTTGATTGACCAAAAGCTGATTATCCCTGTAACGCGCGCCTATGATGGCAGACCAATTTTGTTTTGCAGTTCCGTAGGTTAGACTCCCACCCAGTAAACTTGCTTCCACGCTAGTTTCTGATGCTGTTGGTGTTTTATAGGTAATATCTAATACGGAGGACAATTTGTCTCCATAGGAAGCCTCAAAACCGCCTGCCTTAAAATTAACTTGTTGTATAAGATCTGGATTTAAGAAACTCAATCCTTCTTGTTGACCTGCCCGAATGAGTGTTGGACGATACACTTCAATTCCATTTACGTATACCAAATTCTCATCGTAATTACCACCACGAACGGCATATTGAGTACTTAGTTCGTTGTTTGAATTTACTCCGGGCAAACTCATTAAAAGGTTTTCAACCCCAGCATTTGCTCCAGAAATAGCACGTATGGTTTTCGGGGAAAGTACAGTAATTCCACGTACTGTTGCGGACCTATTTCCCTGAACAACAACCTCGCCAATCTGTGCCGTCTTTGTGTTCATTACTGGATGAATTTCGGTAGATGTATTGGGCTTTAAATCAAGCGAGAGGGTCACGTTTTTGTGAGAAATATGTGAGAAGATAATTGTTAAATCCTTCGAGGGAACAACGCTTAATTGATAAAATCCATTTTCGTTGGTAGTAGTTCCCTTTCCAGAGTTAGTGGTTATGGAAACAAAAGGGATGGGTGTTTTGTCCTCGTTGGTTACTACTCCCTGTACCGTAGCGTTTTGAGCACTAAGCACAAAGGGAAATGCAAGCCAAAACAGCAATATAATAGCGCGGTTGTTCATTCTTTGCGATAAAACGTTGCCTCAAATGTAGTGTTGTTACCTACTTTATCCCAAACAATAAGCTTTAAATTATGTTTCACTTTTGAAAGTTTTATTGGATCTTTAAATGTAAAGGTAAGTAGCTTTTTCTTTTGTTCGTATTCGAACAAAATCCAATTGCCATTTAAATACCCTTTAAAACGGTCAATTCCTGTTTCTTTATCGTCAATGGTAAAACGGAGATCTTTCTCTAGCGAAATCCAGCGGTTGGCAATATTTTTTTGATCTGTTATTGTTGGCGGAATAGTGTCTTGGAGTACGGTAATTGCCCCAGTGTTTTTTAATTTGGTGCTAAAAACTCCCTTTTTATTTCGTGTGGTTACATACCCCCAATTTTTGTTTCGTCTTAGTGCTAGGTACTCACCCAGCAGGGTATCATTTTTCTTAAATGTCAGTTTGTAAGGTTTGCTAAAGTATGCGTGCGGGTTTTCAATATATAATGTATCTTTTTTTGTGTAAATGTCTAGTGGAGTAGGCGCACTGAATGTTTTTGCGCCAACATATATTTCACTGTTGTTCAATTCAAAAAGGTAATCGCGCTGTGGGTAGATTACTTTTCCAGGATGCGGCGGGTTTTTGTGAATCCAAACCTCTTCTTTTTTACCAACGATAGGAATTATCAAATAGGTGTTGTTTCCGGCTACGTCACTCAGTTTAACTTGATACGTATAGCTTTTCCCCACTTCACAAGTTATCGTTCCATTTTCAAAAAAATCGACAAATGGAACGGCATCTTGGAAGGGGTTAAAAAGACGCATCACCTTTTTTTTAGTGTCCACATAATGCGCATAGTCAATAAGTTTATGCATTTGTGAGGTGTCATCAAAAGTAAGCGTGTCGAAACGGGCGTAAAACTTTTTTTTGCCGTTTAACTGAGTTGCTATTTCAAAAGTTCCGTTTTTGTTGTACGATCCGTCTTGGCGGTCGTAATGCGAAACACCAAAACCAATTTCACCCAGGGCATAAACAGTATCAGCAACAAAAGTGCTATCATTTTTTTGGGCTATGGATAACTGTATTTTTTCTTCGGATTGATTTACGGCACCCAGCAAAGGGTATGCAAACACCTCTTTGATTTCAGGTCTTTGCGTGTCAGGGATCAAAATCCCATCGAGTAAGGGGTTGAATGGTATTTGATTGGCACTATTTCTTAACTCAAAGTGTAAATGTGGACCAAACGATGACCCTGTATTTCCCGAGTATCCGATGATTTCTCCTTTTTTTATGGGGATATCCTCAGGTTCGGGGTAAAAATGTATTGTGTAACTTTTTTTAGCGTATTGTTTTTTGCGCACGTGCGGCACGATGATATCTCCATAGCGTTGCAAATGTGCATACACACTTGTAGTGCCATTGGGGTGATTTATGTAAAGTGCTTTGCCATAACCGCCTTGTTGAATTTTTATTCGGGAAACATAGCCGTCGGCAACCGCTCGAAGGGGTAACCCTTCTTTCCCTTGTGTTCTAATATCAAGTCCTGCATGGAAATGCGTGCCACGGAGTTCTGCAAATGTACCTGAAAGTTGTATAGGTATGTCAACGGGTGCTTGATAGTATTGCGCCAATCCGAGCCACGAAGCGCTTAGGGCAATGCATAAGGTTAAGTATTTCATGTTGTCAAAAATACATCTTTCTCAAACAAAGCTATTGTCGCAATACTTGTAAATTGTTGCTTTCTTAGGTACATTTGGTAGGAATTTGAGTTTATGGTTGCTTCTACCTCCCAACTTTTAGTGCAATTAGAAAAACAATTGGAGATAATGGTGAATAAACTCCATGCTTTAGAGCAATCTAATCAAGCGCTAGAAACCGCTTTAGCGGAGACCAAACAAAAGTTGGAAAAAAAGCAAGAAGTTTCCCGTAATTGGCAAGAAAAATATGAGGCACTAAAATCTGCCCAGGGAATAAATGCTGGAGACGAGGTTGCCAAAAAACGTGCAATATCTCATATAGATTCGTTAATTAGCGAAGTAGATGCATGCATAGCACACTTGAAATTACAAACCGATGCAAAAGATTAAACTTACCATAGCAGACCGGGT
>JBMYLU010000026.1:4876-8021 GCA_049596595.1 Flavobacteriaceae bacterium
CATTAATAGTTAGACCGGGTTTATCCACTAAGCGTTCCGGCGGGAGAGGAAGCCATTTTGCGCGAAGCCGCTAAGAGTATAAATGCAATGGTCGAGCATTTTGAAAAAAACTACGCTGTAAAAGACAAGCAAGATGTTCTTGCCATGTGCGCCTTGCAGGTTGCTGTGCAAGCCACAAAGGAAACGGATTCTTCTTCAAAAGAAAGCGTGGAAACTCAGAAAAAAATATTATATTTAACAAAGTATTTAGAAGCGCATTTGCCCTCATAAATAATTAAAAAACCTACCTACATCAGGTACATTTTTTGATAAACTCAACGCTAATCTAATTCGAAGAGGTGAGTTTTGAGTGCTAAAGCACGCCGCCCACGCGGATCCTTGAACACTCAGGTAGCCTCAAACCTGTTTTATTCGAGTTTATGCAAAACTTACCGGGTGTAGGTTTTTTTAATAGTTTGTAGGAAGCTTGTTTTTCTCAAATAACTTGTGAATCCACAGTATTATCACCCCAAAAGCCACTGCCGAAATAATCAGTACAACATTTTGAAGTCCAGTAACGCTAAAAGATAGTTTTACCAAAATAGTAGAAATCACAAAGCCCGAATTTCGTATCACCTTATTGAACTTGTCGGTATGCGCAAATGAGAACAATACCAACAATACGTCAACCAAAATGAGCACCGTAAAGAAGTCGTCAAAAAATACAGAGTTTATATCCAAGCCAAGCGTAATCCCTGCTTCTAGCCCTGTAGTGTGCGTTGCCCAATCATACACATTAAAAAGCGCAATAATAACAAATGTAGGCACGAGAAGTACAGCAAGCGCCTTCTTGAACTTAATAAACCGAATGAGTTCTGGACGTGTCTCGGTGAGTTTTATTAGTTTTCGCACCCTAAATTTATTCATGCTGTAGAAAAAATGAATTAGCAAAAACAGAATAACTGTGGCTGCAATATCGTATATAAATTGCAAGTTTTGTGTGTTTTCAAACCAATTACCCTCAAGTGAAATATTAGACAAATCTTTATACAACCTTCGAATCACTATAAGCATAATGATTTCGTATTGTTTTCCAATATAGATGGTCATCGATTTTGGGAGGTAGTAAATCAGCAGGTACACCTCATAAATTAGTATAAACGAAAAGGGTGTGTAAATTGCTGAAATCGGGTTGGTAAACAGTTCGCCCGAAATGGGAGTCCCCAAAAGCCCAAGGTCGTTTATTGTAATAAACGCCAAGTGTAAAACAAAGCTAACAATAGCAATGTTTATGATGATTTTTTCGCTGTGCTTTTTGGTTTTTTCATCCAAAAGTTTGGCGTATAGCTGCTCGAACATGTAGTTAAAATTTCACAAAATATACTAATTTAATTCCATTTGTGCTGTTGATTGCTTCAATGATATACCTTTGCGGCAAACAATCTTATGAACACAAAACACGAAATAAAAGCGCATATTGAGGCGTTAGGTTTCAACGTTGATGCCTACGATTTTGATCGTCCATGGGGCGGATTTTTGGTGATTGATGAGTCACAAGCACAAGATTTTGCCAATCAATTTTTCTCTGGTCTTGATGTGAATTCCCTTCGTATAGGTGGAAAACTTAGTCCAAAAATCTTGATTGTGGAGCCCGATGTTCGCTTGTCGTGGCAGTATCACCACCGCCGTGCCGAAATTTGGCGGGTGTATAAAGGTACGGCTGGGATTATTCGTTCCGAAACAGACGCGCAAGGGCAAGTAGAAGTGCTTAATGAAGGCGACCAAGTGCGACTTAAACAAGGCGAACGCCATCGTTTGGTGGGACTAAAAGAACGTGCCCTAGTTGCTGAAATTTGGCAACACACCGATGCGGATAACCCTTCGGATGAAGACGATATTGTCCGTGTTTCTGATGATTTTGGGCGCTAGCCTATAGCCCAATTAAATATCCTATTGACACTGAAAAGAATCCAATGTTTTCCACACTTTCTTCTCCGGGTAGGGGGTTGGGCATGGAAAATGTATATTCCAATTCTATGTCCCAATTTCCAAAGTCTAACGCTAACGGAATGCTAAATTCGGTGTTTAACAATTGAAAGTAATCCGTGTCTACGTATTCAAATTGAAAAGGTCTTATTCGTACCAATTCTGTCACGGTTTGATTGCCCCAAAACAGACCCAAACGCGGTTGAAGTGAAATATCCAACCCTTTTGTTTCCAACAGGTCTATGGAAATATAGGTGTTGTTGGATAGATACGAAGAACTAGCACCGCCAAACAAATATCCCGCCGACAAGGAATTTCGAAACCATTTTTTGCGGTAGCTTATGCTTGCCATTAGGCGTTGATTGTTCAAATCGGCAACATCTTGGCTAAATGTAGAATAGGAATATATTCCAGTAACTGAAAGCGATTTTTTCTTGTCAATAAAATTGGAGTAGCCAGCACTATAGGTAACAAAATCCCATTGCGGACTTACTCCACTAAAGTAACCCGAACTCACATTTAGAAAGAAATTATTCGAATCAATGTAGCTTATGGATGGGAAAAAACTGTACTGCTCAACGCCAAAATCACGCCCCGAGAACAAGGTTTTGTCGTTGTACATTACCGTAGCGTAGAGGTAATCTTGCTTTTTAATTTCATCAACAACTTGCTGAATATCAAGACTATCTGATGCAAAAAGGTCATCCAAAATAGCATCTACTTCGTTTGATTCAATTTCTTGAGCGGCAACCAAAGCAGAAATGAGTGTCAAAAAAAATGTGAGTCTACGCATGTATAAATATATAAAAAAAGGGGTCAAAGACCCCTTTATGATTTATCCATTTTTCTTTTTGCGTTCTTTCCAGTTTTGCTTTCGTTCTTTAAGCTGCTCTCTTCGCTCTTTCATATTTTTCATTCGGCTTTTCATGCGCTCTCTTCGTTGTTTGAGCGCTTGCTTTTGCTCGTCAGTGATGGTGGCACGAAAGGCATCTTTCATGGCTTTAATCTCTTCTCTGTTAGCAGCAAGAAGTTCTTTTTGTGTATCTGTAAACGTAGCTCGTAACGCCTCTTGACGCGCTTTTCTGCTAAGCTCTTTATTTTCCAAAATAGCACGTTGCTCGTCCGTAAGACTTGCTTTAAATTCTTCACGGTTTTCCTTTACGGCATCTTTTTGTGCTTT
>JBMYLU010000027.1:0-7870 GCA_049596595.1 Flavobacteriaceae bacterium
GTATTTTTCTTGGTGGCAATAGGTAGCATATACGTCCATGTAGGGGTTTAATTCCTTAAACAAAGCACGCCCCAAAAAGCCGCTTCCACCAACAATTAGCACCCGTATCATGACACAAACGGTAGACGGGTTACGACAGCTTTAATGTTCTTCTCTCTTATTTGCACATAGATTTTGGTACCCGTCTTAGCAAATGCACGGGCAACATAGCCCATGCCAATCCCCACACCCAATGAGGGCGATGAAGTCCCAGAAGTTACTTCGCCAATGGGATTTCCATCTGCATCTACTAGCGTATAGCCTTGCCGTGGAATACCACGATCTATCATCGTAAAACCTATGCGTAACTGTTTTGTGCCTTCAGCTTTATCTTTTTTGATGTGTTCTTCGCCCACAAAGGCTTTGGAAAAATCGGTGCACCATGCCAAGCGTGCGGCAATAGGCGAGGTGGTGTCTGTGAGTTCGTGCCCGTACAGGCAATACCCCATTTCGAGGCGAAGCGTATCCCGTGCTGCCAATCCAATGGGTTGGATAGTATAGGCTTCGCCTTTTGTCAAAAGGGCTTCCCAAACCTGTGCTGCGCCATTTGCGGGAATATACAGTTCCACACCGCCGGCACCGGTATAGCCCGTGGTGGCAACCCAAACATTCTCTACTCCGGCAACAGCAGTTTGCACTATCGTAAAGCTTTTTTGTGTAGTGCTATCTACTTCAGAAAGTTCAGACATCAGCGCATGCGCTTTTGGACCTTGTAAAGCAAGCAGTACAAAATCGTCAGAAGCATTTTTGAGCGTTGCACCAAACGCCTTGTTTTGCTCATTGAGCCACTCCCAATCTTTTTCCATATTGCTGGCGTTGACTACGAGTAAATAGGTGTGTTCCGCAATGCGGTAAATAAGCAAATCGTCTACTACACCCCCTGTTGCGTTGGGCATATAGGCATATTGTGCATCGCCAACAGCAAGGGTTGTCACATTGTTACTGGTAGTAAATTGCAACAAATCGAGTGCCTTTTCGCCCGAAACCAAAAACTCGCCCATATGCGACACGTCAAAAACGCCAACGTGCTCTCGGACGCAAAGGTGTTCTGCTTTTACGCCTTTGTAGGTCAGCGGCATGTCAAAGCCTGCAAAAGCTCCCATTTTTGCCCCAAGGTCGATGTGCTTTGTATGTAGTGGCAGTAGGTTCATATTTCAAAAGTAGCATAGTTTTGGCTACATTAGCTAAAAAGAAGATTATGTTTCGCCTCATTTTATTCACATGTTGTTGTGCATTACTCACAGCGCAAGAACTCTCCACAGATTATTTAACCCCAGAGTTTCATGCAGCGCGTAGGGATGCCGTGCGTGAGATGCTCCCCGCCAATAGCGTTGCCGTATTTTTTGCGAATCCCGTGCGCAACAGGGCAAACGATGTAGATTTTCACTACCATCAAGACCCTAATTTTTATTACCTCACAGGCTTTAAAGAACCGCATGCCATTTTGTTGGTCTATAAAGAAACACAAGCTATTGATGGCGTTCAAATAGACGAAGTGCTTTTTGTACAAGAGCGCGATCCACTTCGTGAACAATGGGACGGTTACCGTCTTGGTGTTAAGGGTGCAAAGGAACGATTGGGATTTGAACACGTATATTTCAATACCGATTTTGCCAATTTCAAGACAAGCTTTGATGCTTTTGACCGGGTCTTGTTTTTTGATTTTGAAAACGATGTACGCGATGACAAACGCAACGATGCCGATTTGTATTCCCTCATTGAAACCTTTAAAAGCAAAGCAAAGTATACCGCTGATTTTTCGGCTGCGCGGATGTCGTTATACCGTTACATTACCACCTCCGATGCGCAAAGTTCTGCCAACGTTTCCCAAATTCTTGATCGCTCGCTTCGGCGGGATGCCGATTTGGCAAAAGACCCTCTTTTAACAGGGTATCAAAAGGCAATTAACGAACGCCAACGCACCGAATTAAAACAACAAATGCAGGCGCAATTGAGCAATTTGGATACGGAAACCTTGGGTATGATTATGGACGAATTGCGTGAAATCAAGCAACCCGAAGAGGTGGAGTTGCTCAAAAAAGCCGTTTATATTTCAGCCGTGGGGCAAGTGGAAGTGATGAAAGCCATGCACCCCAATATGTCGGAGCGTGAAATTCAAGGCATTCATGAGTTTGTGTTCAAAAAATACGGTGCCGAGTATGAAGGCTATCCCTCTATTGTAGGCGGTGGACATAACGGCTGTGTGTTACACTACATTACCAATGACAAGCCCAAAGTTGGCGAAGATTTGGTGCTCATGGATTTGGGTGCCGAATATCACAATTACACCGCCGATGTAACCCGAACCATTCCTGCCGATGGGACCTTTACAGAAGAACAACGTGCTATTTATGATATCGTTTATGAGGCACAAGAAGCGGGTATTGCTGCATCTGTCGTAGGGGCAACAATGCGTGCGCCACACTACGCAGCGGTTGCGGTAATTGAAAAGGGGTTAAAGGCATTGGGGATTATACAAGATGCCTCAGAAGTTAGGCGCTATTTCCCACACGGTACTTCTCACTATTTGGGATTGGATGTTCATGATGCAGGTACCTATCAACCTTTTAGGCACAATACCTTAATCACTGTAGAACCTGGAATTTATATCCCTGAAAACAGTCCATGCGACCCCAAGTGGTGGGGTATAGCCGTGCGTATTGAAGATGATATTTTGATTACCAACGAAGGTCCTGTAAATCTGTCGGCTTATGCACCACGAACGGCAGAAGCCATTGAGGAAATGATGCAGCAACCTAGCGTTTTGGATGATTTTCTACTTCCTGAATTAAGCACGTTGGAGTAGGTACTCCTTAAAGGCTTCATACCCTTTCAACGAAGTTTTCTCTGGGGTTTTATCCAAAATATGCTGGATTTGCGGTGGAATATCGAGGGTAACACCCAAGGTTTCCTCAACTGAGTCGCGGAATTTAATGGGGTGTGCAGTTTCTAAGAATACACCATACGCATTTGGATTTTCTTGCATGTACTGTTGCAATCCCAAATAGCCTACAGCTCCGTGAGGGTCGGCAACGTAGTTGTACTTTTCGTAGAGCGCCTTTAATGCCACTCGGGTTTTGTCATCGTTATATGCGTAGGATGAAAACTGTTGTTTCAGCGCATCAAAATCGTTGTCAAACAAGTTTTGAATACGAATAAAATTCGATGGATTTCCCACATCCATAGCGTTGGAAATGGTCTGTTTAGAGGGGAGGGGAGAATATTCTTGCGTTTGGAGATAGCGTGGCACCGTATCGTTACTATTGGTACTTGCCACAAAATGGTGTACAGGAAGCCCTAACTGCTTGGCAACAATTCCGGCGCAGATGTTTCCAAAGTTTCCACTGGGAACAGAAAACACCAAATCCTTGTCAAAGCCCTTTTGAAGCAGTTGTTGATAGGCAAAGAAAAAGTAAAACGATTGGGGTAGCCAGCGTGCTACATTAATCGAATTGGCAGAAGTAAGGTTGTAGATCTTATTTAAATCATTATCCAAAAAGGCAGTTTTTACCATTTCTTGACAGTCGTCAAAAACGCCATCTACTTCTACAGCTTTGATGTTATTCCCATTTGTGGTGAGTTGTAACTCTTGGATTTTACTCACTTTTCCTTTGGGGTATAAAATGATTACTTCGGTACCTTCAATACCCAAAAACCCAGAGGCTACAGCACCACCCGTATCACCCGAAGTGGCGACCAAAACGGTAACTTTCTTGGGGTTTTGTTCGTTAAAATAGCCAATGCTACGTGCCATAAACCGCCCACCAACATCTTTAAATGCCATGGTTGGACCGTGAAACAATTCTAGTGTTGCCACGTTGTCGCTTAACGGAACTATTGGAAAATCAAAACAAAGCGTATCCGCTACAATTTGCTCTAGACGCCCTTCGGGAATAGAGTCGCCAACAAACTGACGCATCACTTCTACGCCAATCTCCACAGGGGATTTGTCGGCTAAATGCTTTAAAAAATCGTCAGAAAGGGGTTGAGTATTTTTTGGAAAATACAACCCTCTATCGGGGGCTAGCCCTCGAATAACGGCTTCTGAAAATGTTGCGGTGTTGCTATTGTCGTTTAGGCTGTAATATCTCATGCTAAATCTTCTAAAACGGTAACCCCCGTTTGTTTTACGGGACTCACGTGTATTTCAAAAGGAATATCTGTCTTTTCGTACACCTCTTTCATGGCTTGCGCCACCTTGTTGGCTACTGTCATGCCTCGCGACAGGGCAAACACAGAAGGTCCAGAGCCTGAAATCCCAGAGCCCAACGCCCCAGCTGCTTTGCATGCAGCTTTGAGTTTTGCAAAATGCGGGATAAGAATTGCCCGGGAGGGTTCTACAATTTCGTCTACCAATGCACGACTTAGTAAGTCGTAATCTTCTTCGTATAGACTGGATACCAATGCGCCCACATTCGCCCATTGCTGTATGGCTTTTTGAAGCGATACGCGTTGCTTTAGTACGGCACGTGCGTCAGCGGTTTTTACTTCAATCTTTGGGTGAATTACTGTGGCAGCAAGTTCTAGCGGTGTGGGGAGTTTACACACATCTAGGGGGTTGGTGTCTCGAACAAGTGTAAAGCCACCCAATAGGGCAGGTGCCACATTATCGGCATGAGCACTACCGCAAGCTAATCGTTCGCCCTCCATAGCAAAAGGGACGAGCTCTGATGGCGTGAATGGGCTGCCCAGCAAATAATTAATACCGGCAACGGTGCCTGCTGCACTTGCCGCAGAGCTTCCTATACCACTTCCAGGCTTAATGTTTTTCTCGATTTTTATTTCGAATCCGAGTTGTGGATTGTGTGCTTCTAAAAGTGCAAGTCCTGCCACACCGGCTACATTTTTTTTTGCCTCCAAGGGTAAATCTTGTCCTTTTATGGAAGTAATATGTATACCTGCTTTTTCGCTACGACGGATCTCCATAAGGTCACCAATGTTTTCAAGGCAAAGCCCCAATACATCAAACCCACACGAGATATTGGCAATACTTGCCGGAGCAAATAACCGAACGCCTTGTAAATTAGCTTTTTCCAATTCGAATTATATCTGCAAAAATTCCTGATGCGGTTACTGCTGCGCCTGCGCCTGCCCCCTTAACAATAAGGGGTTGTTGTGCATAGCGGTCGGTGTAGAATAACACAATATTATCACTTCCTTCGAGGTTGTAAAAATCATGCCCTTCGGGAATTTGTTTTAATCCAACCGAAGCTTTTCCGTTTTCAAAAGTCGCCACGTACTTAAGACGCGCATTATCTTTTTTGGCAGCACTATATAGTGATTCGAAATGCGAACTGTGCGTGTCTAAACTATCCAAGAAGGCTTCGTTGGTTTTAGTTTCTAAACACGCTTTTGGCAAGAACGCTTCATTCTCAATATCTGTAAGTTCAAGTGCATGTCCACTTTCTCTAGCTAAAATTAATATTTTACGCGCCACATCAATTCCGCTCAAGTCAATTTTTGGGTCGGGTTCGGTGTAGCCCTCTTGCATGGCTTGTTCTACCACCTTGCGGAATGTGGTCTTGTCATCAAAAGAATTGAACACAAAATTCAAACTTCCTGAAAGCACGGCTTGAATGCTGCTCACACGGTCACCCGATGCAATAAGATGATTTAATGTATCTATAATCGGTAAGCCCGCACCAACATTGGTCTCAAATAGGAAAGGCGCGTTGTATTTGCGCGATAACTTCTTCAAGTTTTGATAGTTTACCAATTCGTCAGCACAAGCAATTTTGTTACATGTAACTACCCCGATATTGTTTTTAAGGTAGTTTGCATAGGTGCCTGCAATCTCGGCATTGGCAGTGTTGTCCACAAAAATGGCATTACGCATGTTCATGTCTTTTGTCTTTTCAAAAAACACTTCTTTATTTGCTGTTTCGCCTGCTTCCAACAAGGTTTTCCATTGGGTTAAATCAATACCTTTTGGATCAAAAATCATTTTACGGGAGTTGGAAATGCCTACAACACTCAGGTTTAGTTTAAAATGTTCCTTTAGGAATTCACGTTGTTGTTCTACTTGTTCCAAAAACTTACTTCCCACATTTCCAATGCCGGTAACAAAAAGGTGCAGCTTTTTGATTTGTTCTTCAAAAAAGGCTTCATGCAAGGTGTTTAACGCCTTTTTGATATCATTACTGTCAATTACCGCTGTGATATTTTTCTCCGAAGCCCCTTGTGCAATCGCCTTGACATTAACATTATTGTTACCCAAAGCACGGAACATATTTCCGCTTATTCCTTGGTGGTTTTTCATATTCTCACCCACTAACGCAACAATCGAAAGGTTTTTTTCTACACGAATAGGGTGAATTTTGTGGGTTTCAATATCTAGTGCAAAAGCTTCGTTTATGGTTTGCTCGGCAAAATCAGCTTTGGCAGCTTCAATTCCCAAACAAATAGAGTGCTCTGATGAGGCTTGCGTAATCATAATCACATTGATATGATGTTGCGCCAATACGGTAAGTAATTTTTGTGAGTAGCCCGGAACGCCAATCATACCACTTCCTTCAAGGGTGAGCAGCGCAATATCATTGATGTGACTAATCCCACGCACAACGGTATCCGCTTCGGTAGCATTTGTGATAAGCGTACCCGCATCTTCGGGTTTAAAGGTGTTTTTAATGTATACGGGGATATTCTTCTCCGTTATGGGTTGTAGGGTAGGCGGATATATAACCTTTGCGCCAAAATGCGAAAGCTCCATCGCCTCTTGGTAGGAGATTTCTGGGATGGCTTTGGCTTGTTTTACAATAGCCGGATGCGCTGTGTACATACCACTAACATCTGTCCAAATTTCGAGATATTCCGCCTTTACGGCACAAGCGATGATAGAAGCTGTAAGGTCAGAACCGCCACGACCAAGTGTGGTAACTACGCCTTCGCTGTTTTTGGATACAAAGCCTGGAACTACAACAACCGCATGTTTATTTTCTTTAAAAAAACTTTTGATTTTTTTATTTGTAATCTCATAATTCACAATAGTTCTCCCCAGCGATTGTGCAGTTACAATTAAATCTTGAGCGTTTTTGGCAACAGCATCAAGCCCTTTGGCTTGGGCAGCGTGTGCAATGATTGTGTGCGATAACAATTCGCCAAAACTCAATAAGGTATCTAACGTTTGGCAACTGGAATAAGCTCTTGCACCAGATTAATGTGGCGCTCTTCAACCTCTTTTAAATGCTCGGTGTATGAAGCACTTCCTGAGGCTGCCAGCGAACCGAGTTGATGAAGGCTGTCAGTTACTCCGCCTAGTGCAGAAACAACTACCGCCAAAGGTTTTTGTTGTTGTGAAAGAATATCCAACACTTGGCGTATTTGTGTTGCACTCGCAACAGATGAGCCACCAAACTTTAAAACAATCATGTTTACAGATTCAAAAAAACGCTACAAAAATAACCGATTTATATCAACTTACGGGTATTCTTCCTTATTTGTTTGTTTGTCTACGATTTCTGTCATCTTTTTTGTTCATTATGTTTAAATTTTAGGATGGCTATTATGTAAAACATGTGGGATATTGTTTTGTTTTTACGAAATTTGAAAAAAAATTGAAAGCCGACTCGCTACATATTGACCCTACTTTACTCACCCTCAAGGGATTTGTTGATTTGCCCATTCCTGAGGGCATAGACCTTGTTGCTGAAATTAAGAGGTTAAAGCAGGAAAAGAACGCCGTTCTTTTAGCACATTACTATCAGGAGGATGCCATTCAAGATTTGGCAGATTTTCTTGGTGACAGCTTGTATTTGGCAAAAGCAGCTGCTACAGTTGATGCCGATATTATTGTTTTTGCAGGAGTTCATTTTATGGCAGAGACAGCTAAAAT
>JBMYLU010000028.1:0-4631 GCA_049596595.1 Flavobacteriaceae bacterium
GACTCTTTGGGAACGTATGAAGGTTTATCGTTGTACAGTCAAGGAAAAATGCAATACAACAGTAGATTACTTCGCGAGTCCATCTTATTTGAAACCAACGAACCTTATAGTGATAATGCCCGTAGCAGCACCCTCAAACAGCTTAGTCGCCTACAAAGTTTTGACTATCCTACCATTCGGTATAATTATACAAATGAAGATGAAACACTTCTTGACGCATCCATTTATCTGATGCCAAAGGAGCGCTATTCTTTAGATTTTGGATTAGATGTTACACAATCCAATATTATAAAACGTGGGGTTGCCTTTAGTTCTGGGTTGGGTATTTTGAATGTATTTCGTGGGGCAGAAACATTGGAGCTGGGTGCAAGGGGATCTGTGGGTAGATCCTCGGATGTTGCCATTACTGAGTTTGCCTTTGATGTTCAACTCCGTGCACCTCAATTTTTGCTGCCATTTGGCACAAAATTAAATAGACAAGAAATTGAACCACAAACCATACTTAGGATAGGTTCGGGAACACAAAACAACATTGGTCTTAATAAACAAAATTTTACGGGGACTATTCAATACCAATGGAGCCCAAAAAAAAATCGTCGATGGACGTTTGTGTTGGCTGATGTTGAGTTTGTGAACAATAAAAATAAAGACAACTACTTTGGCGTGTACACCAATGCTTATGCCGAACTGAATACGATTGCTTCTCAAACCAACACAAATCCATCGTATTTGGTTAATGGAAAACTGCACATTCCACAAGGGGCTGATGCTTTTATTTCTGATGTTTTGGGTGGAAACACTACCCTTTTACCCACTGATGCTGTGTACAACAGGGTGCAACGCATTGAAGAACGCAGAGGAAGACTAACGCAGAACAATCTTATTTTTAGCTCTGGTCTACAGTATTTTAACTCTACTAAAAGTGGGGCTTTTGATAGGGAATTTACTCAGTTCAGAGTAAATTTTTCTTGGGCAGGAAATTTACTAAACACCTTAGGAAAACAGCTTGACTGGAAACAAAACGACGGACAATATCTCTTGTTTGATGTGCCCTTCAGTCAATTTATTAAAATCGAAACGGATTTGATTAAGCACTGGGAAATTTCCGATAATCAGGTTCTAGCAGTTCGGGCTTTTGCTGGTGCTGCCATTCCCTATGGTAATGCAGATAACATTCCGTTTAATCGATCTTTTTTTGCGGGGGGCGCTTACGATAATCGTGCTTGGGAAGTGTACCGTTTAGGTCCGGGTTCAAGCAATACAGGAAACGAGTTTAATGAAGCAAACCTTAAACTAGCATTTAACACTGAATATCGATTCGATGTGCTTGGTGCATTTAAAGCTGCCCTTTTTGTCGATGTGGGAAACATTTGGAATGTAGCTGATAATATCGTTGAATCTTCTCGAAAATTTGAAGGTTTTCAAGACTTAGATGAACTTGCCGTTGGAACTGGTTTTGGATTACGATATGACTTTGGTTTGTTCTTGCTACGCCTCGACATGGGCTTTAAAACTCACAATCCTGTCTTACCAAAAGGCTCCCGATGGGATTTCAATTATCGACTTAAAAACGCAAATCCAACACTTGGGATAAATTATCCTTTCTAAGCCCATAATTGTTTGTTACTTTTGCGCCAATTAAAAAAATAACAATGTCACATGCTATTAAACCGGGGGTTGCTACCGGAAACGAAGTTCAAGAAATTTTTGCATTAGCCAAAGCAAAACAATTTGCCCTTCCTGCGGTAAATGTTATCGGCTCAGATTCCATTAACGCAGTGCTAGAAACGGCTGCTAAACTCAATGCACCCGTAATTGTTCAGTTTTCTAACGGTGGTGCACAATTTAACGCTGGGAAAGGCTTGTCAAATGAAAACCAACAAGCAGCTATTGCAGGTGCTGTTGCGGGCGCAAAACACGTGCATCAAATGGCTGAACTGTATGGTGTAAGCGTAATTCTACATACCGACCACGCTGCCAAAAAACTTCTCCCTTGGATTGATGGGCTGCTTGACGCTAGTGAAAAACATTTTGCCGAAACGGGCAAGTCCTTGTTTAGTTCACACATGATTGACCTTTCAGAGGAGCCTCTTGAAGAAAATATCGAAATCTGTAAAACCTATTTGGAGCGCATGGCAAAAATGGACATGACACTCGAAATTGAGCTTGGTGTTACTGGCGGTGAAGAAGACGGCGTGGACAATACTGATGTAGACAGCTCTAAATTATACACCCAACCTGAGGAAGTTGCCTATGCTTTTGAAGAATTGTCAAAAGTAAGTCCTCGCTTTACTATCGCAGCTGCGTTTGGCAATGTGCATGGGGTATATAAGCCCGGAAATGTGGTTCTTACGCCTAAAATTCTTAAAAATTCTCAAGCTTTTGTGAGTGAAAAATACGGTGTTGGTCCCAACACTATTGATTTTGTTTTTCACGGCGGTTCTGGCTCAACAGTTGAAGAAATTCGTGAGGGTATCAGCTATGGAGTTGTAAAAATGAATATTGATACTGATATGCAATATGCGTTTATGTCTGGTGTGCGCGATTATATTCAAGAAAAATCTGCATACCTTCAGCAGCAAATTGGCAATCCCGAAGGAGATGACGTACCCAACAAAAAATACTACGACCCACGTGTGTGGTTACGCGAAGGGGAAAAGGCTTTTGTAGATCGACTAGAGCAAGCTTTTGAAGATTTGAACAACGTCAATACCCTCTAATTTCTAGGGTTTTATATATTTGATGAAATTCTTGACTTATGGCGTGGTTTAAACGTACCGAAAAGGGAATTCAAACCCAAACCCACGAAAAGAAGGACACCCCACAAGGATTGTGGTATAAGTCTCCTACCGGCAAAATTGTTGATACAGAGCAACTTGCAGAAAACTATTATGTATCTCCTGAAGACGGATATCATGTGAGAATTGGTAGCAAGGAGTACTTCGAAATCATCTTTGATGATAACAAATTTAAGGAGTTAGATGCCAATCTTAAATCTAAAGACCCGTTAAAATTTGAGGATACTAAATCCTATAAAGACCGTATAAAAGCGGCGCAAAAGAAAACCAACCTCAACGATGCCGTACGTGCAGCGTTTGGAAAATCGAATGGAAACGAGCTTGTGGTCGCCTGCATGGATTTCAGTTTTATAGGCGGTTCGATGGGTTCTGTGGTAGGTGAAAAAATCTATCGTGCTGCAGATTATGCGTTACAACACAAAATTCCTTTTGTGATGATTTCAAAATCGGGAGGTGCGCGTATGATGGAAGCGGCACTATCCCTTATGCAAATGGCAAAAACATCTGCTAAACTCGCGCAACTTGCCGACGCCAAAATTCCGTACATTTCGTTATGTACAGACCCCACAACCGGGGGAACAACAGCGTCGTTTGCCATGCTGGGAGATATCAATATCTCTGAACCAGGAGCACTCATTGGTTTTGCGGGTCCTCGTGTGGTTAAAGACACTACCGGACAAGACCTCCCCGAAGGTTTTCAAACTGCAGAGTTTTTGCAAGAACACGGGTTCTTAGATTTTATATCACACCGCAAAGACCTAAAGCATAACATCAATTTGTACCTCGATTTGATTTTAAATCGACCGCTTTCGGCTCAGGCGTAATTTCTTCCGATTATTATACTATATTTGCAGCCGCTGAGATAGCCTCAGCGTTGCATAAAAATTATTTACAACAATATTGGCATGTCACTAACTAAAGAAGCGAAAGCAGAAATCTTCAAAAAGTACGGAAAGTCTGAAAAAGACACCGGAAGTACAGAAGGTCAAATTGCATTATTCACCAAGCGTATCAACGACCTAACAGGACACCTGAAAAAAAATCATAAAGATTACAACACAGAGCGTTCACTGGTAATGTTGGTAGGTAAACGAAGAAGTCTTTTAGATTATTTAAAAGACAAAGACATCGAACGCTACCGTTCCTTAATCAAGGAATTAGGCATTCGAAAGTAGGCACATAAAAGCATCCGCATCATTCGGTTTTTCATAGGGGTATCTACGACCACAACACAACATCACAGATACTAACTTAAAATTGAAAACGTATGATACCCAACGTACATACTTCGACTATTGACTTAGGCGATGGTCGCACTATTACCTTAGAAACAGGCAAGCTTGCCAAACAAGCCGATGGTTCTGTTGTTGTCCGTAGTGGCAACTGCATGCTATTGGCAACTGTAGTTTCGGCGCGTCAAGCTTCCGATGTAGACTTTTTACCCCTAACGGTAGATTACCGCGAGAAATTTGCTGCTGCAGGACGATTCCCTGGTGGCTTTTTTAAGCGTGAAGCCAGACCCAGCAACGAAGAAATTCTTACCATGCGATTGGTAGACCGCGTATTGCGTCCGTTGTTTCCAAAAGATTATCACGCCGAAACACAAGTGATGATTCAACTTATGTCGCATGACGATAACGTTATGCCCGATGCCCTAGCTGGACTGGCGGCATCTGCAGCCATTCAACTCTCTGACATTCCATTCGAATATCCAATTTCGGAAGTTCGTGTGGGACAAATTGACGGGCGTTTTATTGTTAACCCTAGCCGTGAACAACTTCAAGAATCCAATGTTGACATCATGATTGGTGCTGGAGTTTGGGAGCTCTTGAA
>JBMYLU010000028.1:4641-7856 GCA_049596595.1 Flavobacteriaceae bacterium
GGTGCCAGCGAAGATTCTGTATGTATGGTTGAAGGGGAATTTGATGAAGTTTCCGAAGAAGTTATGGCAGACGCCATCCGCTTTGGACACGAAGCCATCAAAAAGCAAATTGCTGCGCAAATTGAATTGGCAGAGGCTGTTGGTAAGAAAGAGACTCGAGAATACGAACCTGAAGACCACGACGAAGAATTACAGCAAAAAGTACACGATTTTGCATACCAAAAATGCTATGATATTGCTAAAAAAGGTAGTTCAAAGCATGAACGCGGCGAAGCTTTTGGAGAAGTAAAAGAAGCCCTTTTAGAGACTTTTTCTGAGGAAGAATTGGAAGAAAAAGGCAAGCTCATTGGCAAATACTTTGGTAAAGCACAAAAAGAAGCCGTTCGTGAATTGGTACTTGCCGAAGGCATTCGACTAGACGGAAGAAAAACAACCGACATCCGCCCTATTTGGTGTGAGGTAGATTATTTACCTTCTACGCACGGTTCGTCTGTCTTTACCCGTGGTGAAACACAAGCATTAGCAACGGTTACTTTAGGTACTTCCAGAGAAGCTAATGTTATTGACTTACCCACAGAGCAAGGCGAAGAACGTTTTTATTTGCACTACAACTTTCCTCCGTTCTGTACAGGTGAAGCGCGTCCACTGCGTGGCACTTCACGCCGAGAAGTAGGACACGGAAACTTGGCGCAACGTGCACTCAAAAAAGTGGTACCTGACGATTGCCCTTACACCGTTCGTGTAGTTTCAGAAGTGTTGGAGTCAAATGGTTCGTCTTCTATGGCTACCGTTTGTGCTGGAACAATGGCACTTATGGATGCCGGGGTACAAATTTCAAATCCCGTTTCGGGAATTGCCATGGGGCTTATCTCTGACGGAGAGCGCTTTGCGGTACTTTCAGATATTTTAGGTGATGAAGATCACCTTGGGGATATGGACTTTAAGGTGACCGGAACAGAAAATGGTATCACAGCATGTCAAATGGACATCAAAATCAAAGGGCTTTCCTATGATATTTTGATTCAAGCATTAAAACAAGCTCGTGATGGTCGTTTACACATCCTTAGTAAATTGACTGACACCATTGCTACTCCTGCAGCCGATGTGAAAGATCATGCACCTAAAATGGTTATGCGCACTGTTCCTAACGAATATATTGGTGCCATTATCGGAACTGGTGGTAAGGTTATTCAAGAATTGCAAAAAGAGACTGAAACTACAATTGTTATCAATGAAGATCCCGATACAGGCGAAGGTATTGTGGAAATTTTAGGTACCGGTGCAGAAGGTATCGACCAAGTACTTGCGCGTATAGATGCGCTTATGTTTAAGCCTGAAGTAGGTGAAGTATATGAGGTACAAGTAGTTAAAATCTTAGAGTTTGGGGCTGTGGTGGAATATACTGATGCGCCTGGAAATGAGGTACTCCTTCACGTAAGTGAATTGGCTTGGGAACGCACCGAAAACGTAACCGATGTGGTTAACATGGGTGATGTATTTGATGTGAAATACTTTGGCGTTGACCAACGCACCAAAAAGGAGAAAGTTTCTCGAAAAGCACTTTTGGAAAAACCCGAAGGCTATGTGGAACGCAAACCACGTCCGGGAGGTGGAGACCGAAGAAGAAACGGTGGTCAAAACAGAAGACCAAAACGCGATTAAATTCGTAATCGATTTGAGCAAAAACCGCTAGAAAAAATTCTAGCGGTTTTTTTGTATATACTGTAACCTTTTGGGAAGAAACTGCGTATAACATATATCCTTCACACAATCAAAGTTGCATGAGACAATTAAAAATTACAAAGCAGGTTACCAATCGTGAAACCGCTTCCTTAGACAAATACCTTCAAGAAATTGGAAAAGTTGACTTGATTACCGCCGAAATGGAGGTGGAATTGGCGCAACGCATCAAGGCGGGTGACCAAGTTGCATTAGAAAAACTTACCAAAGCAAATCTTCGATTTGTAGTTTCGGTTGCTAAGCAATATCAAAATCAAGGGCTTACCCTTCCTGATCTTATCAACGAAGGAAACTTAGGACTTATCAAAGCGGCTAAACGCTTTGATGAAACTCGTGGATTTAAGTTTATTTCCTATGCCGTTTGGTGGATTCGCCAATCTATTTTACAAGCACTGGCAGAGCAATCAAGAATTGTTCGGTTACCATTAAATAAGATTGGTTCTATAAACAAGATCAACAAAATGTATGCTTTTTTGGAGCAAGCACATGAGCGTGTTCCTTCAGCCGAAGAAATTGCCAAAGAGCTCGACATGACGGTTTCTGACGTAAAGGAATCGATGAAGAACTCTGGGCGTCACGTGTCTATGGATGCGCCACTTGTTGAAGGGGAAGATTCAAACCTTTACGATGTCCTTCGAAGTGGGGAGTCGCCTAATCCCGACAAAACGCTCATGCACGAATCGTTACGCACCGAAATTGAGCGTGCACTTGAGACCCTTACACCTCGTGAAGCCGACGTGGTGCGCCTTTATTTTGGGCTTGGAAACCAACACCCGATGACCCTAGAAGAAATTGGGGAAACGTTTGACCTAACACGTGAGCGTGTACGTCAAATTAAAGAAAAAGCCATTCGTAGGCTAAAGCATACTTCTAGAAGTAAAATCCTAAAAACCTATTTGGGCTAATGGGAGACGTTAAAATTGCACCTTCAATGTTGGCAGCAGATTTTGCCAATTTGGAACGTGATGTGAAAATGGTGAACCAAAGCCAAGCAGATTGGTTTCATATGGACATCATGGACGGCGTATTTGTTCCTAATATTTCGTTTGGGATGCCCGTATTAAAAGCCATGGCACAACACGCCCAAAAGCCTCTGGATGTGCATTTGATGATTGTTGACCCCGACCGCTACATTCAAACTTTTGCGGATTTGGGTGCTTGGAATTAAAAGCACTACTAAAAGAATTCAATCTAGTGCCCCAACGGTACCCACAATTTTCCGTCCATTAAGCTCAAGGGTAAAAAGCTGCGCAACACCTTCGTCCATAAGCTGGTCTATACCTTTGCTAAGTTGCTTTGCTTTCATTGGATCGGCGTTGTTGATGTATCTGAAATGCTCAGGTGAAAAGCTAGGGATACCCCTAAAATGTATTTGTTCCCCTGAGGTTAGCGTATCACCAATTTTAAAGTTTCCCGTGTCGTGCAAGCCCACAATATCTCCCGGATAGGATACGTCTACAATTTCTTTTTTATCA
>JBMYLU010000029.1:0-7760 GCA_049596595.1 Flavobacteriaceae bacterium
CAACTCCATCAATTGGAAACCGAAATCGACCGGCGAAGGTCGTTTTGGAAATTGGCTTGCCAATGCCAACGACTGGAACTTGTCACGCTCTCGCTTTTGGGGAATCCCCCTGCCGATCTGGCGCACCGAAGACAAATCAGAAACCAAAGTGATTGGCTCCATCGAGGAGCTTAAAGTGGAGGTTGACCGTGCTGTAGAAGCTGGACTCATCAATACCAATCCGTTTGCAGATTTTGTGCCCGGTGATATGAGACCTGAAAACTATGATACCCTCGATCTTCATAAAAACGTCGTCGATAAATTGATCCTTGTCGGTCAACACGGAGAGGCCATGTACAGAGAAAATGACCTAATCGATGTCTGGTTCGACTCTGGCTCGATGCCCTATGCACAATGGCATTATCCCTTTGAACACAAAGAAAAAATTGATGAAGGGCTTGATTTCCCCGCAGACTTTATCGCCGAGGGTGTCGATCAAACTCGTGGGTGGTTTTATACCCTCCACGTCATTGGCGGGCTGGTGTTTGACAATATCGCCTTTAAAAATGTGGTCTCGAATGGGCTCGTACTCGACAAAAACGGACAAAAAATGTCAAAGCGTTTAGGAAACGCTGTAGATCCGTTTGAAACCCTGGAAACCTATGGTGCAGATGCCACACGCTGGTATATGATTAGCAATGCCAATCCGTGGGACAATCTTAAATTTGATATTGAGGGGATAGAGGAGGTTAGACGCAAATTCTTTGGCACACTCTATAACACCTATTCGTTTTTTAGCCTGTATGCCAACATTGACGGATTTACTTTTTCAGAAGATGAAATTCCACTTGCCGAGCGTCCTGAAATTGACCAATGGATTCTATCGGAATTGCACAGTCTAATCCAAAAAACGACAGCGCATTTTGATGCGTATGAACCTACACGCGCTTGCCGTGCCATTTCACACTTTGTTACAGAAGATTTAAGCAACTGGTATGTGCGTTTGTGTCGTCGTCGTTTTTGGAAAGGTAGCTACGAAGCGGATAAAATTGCCGCCTACCAAACCCTATACGAATGTTTGTTGAGCGTGGCAAAAATGATGGCACCTGTAGCTCCCTTTTATGCCGATCGTTTGTATCAGGACCTTAACGGAATCAGCAAACGGGAAACAGCCACTTCGGTACACTTGGCGTTTTATCCAAAGTCAAACATGGAATTTATAAACGTCGAATTGGAACAAAAAATGCAACGCGCACAAAAGATTACCTCTCTTGTATTGTCGTTGCGGAAACGTGAAAAAATTAAAGTGCGTCAACCTTTGCAACGTATTATGATTCCGGTTTTGGACGAAGCAGCGCGTCAACAAATTGAAGCGGTTACGGCACTTATTGCCGCCGAAGTAAATGTGAAAGCGGTTGAACTGTTAGACGACACCTCGTCTATTTTGGTCAAAGAAATAAAGCCAAACTTTAAGACCTTAGGCCCTCGATTTGGCAAAGACATGAAAGTTGTGGCGCAAGCCATCCAATCCCTTACAGACACCCAAGTGCAGGAACTCGAGCATAAAGGGTCATTAAGTATTGACATAAACGATAAAAGTTGTATTTTAGAAGCTACCGATGTGGTTATTGCCACAAAAGACGTAGCTGGTTGGTTGGTTGCATCAGAACAGGGGGTTACCGTTGCGCTTGATATTCAAATGACGGAGGAACTTCGTTTGGAAGGTATGGCGCGTGAGTTGGTAAACAGGCTTCAGAATATGCGTAAAGACCTCGAATTTGATGTCACAGACACCATTGAGGTTACGCTAGAAGAAAGTGATGAATTAACCGCTATTTTAAATCAAAACAAAGCGTATATTCAACACGAAATTTTAGCTACATCCATTCATGTAGTGAAAAGCATCAGCAGCAAAGCGATAGAATTGTCATTCGAATCGTTGCAGACAAAAGTAGAAATGATAAAAACGTAACAACTTAACATCATGGAACAAAAAAACCGATACCCCGATGAAGCCCTTAAAGAGTTTAAAGGGCTTATTGAAGATAAAATAGCAAAAGCGCAACACGATTTAGAGCTTATCAGAAGTGCCTATATGAACGACGGGAACAATGGTACAGATGATACGGCTCCTACGTTTAAGGCTTTTGAGGAAGGTTCAGAAACCATGTCTAAAGAGGCGAATACACAATTGGCATTGCGACAAGAAAAGTTTATTCGCGACTTGAAAAATGCGCTTATTCGCATAGAAAACAAAACCTATGGGGTGTGCCGTGTTACAGGGAAACTCATCAACAAAGAGCGCTTAAAGCTTGTTCCTCACGCTACACTGAGTATTGAGGCAAAAAATATGCAGCGTTAGTTTTATGACGCTCCGCAAACTTGCCTGGATTATATGCGCCGTACTGATTGTAGATCAGGCACTTAAAATGTACATAAAACTCAACTATTCGCTGACCTTTTATGGCAGCAATGCCATCGTAGATTGGGGATGGTTTCGGTTGCTGTTTGTAGAAAATAAAGGCATGGCATGGGGTGCAAGGCTTAATGATATTTTACCTTTTATCTCTGATAACACTGCCAAACTCTTGCTTAGTATTTTCCGTTTGCTTGCGATTTCGGCCATAGGGTATTGGTTGGTTCGTTCTGTGCGATTACAAGCTCCTAAAGGGCAACTTATAGCCGTGTCTCTCATTTTTGCAGGGGCATTGGGCAACATCATTGACTCGGTGTTTTACGGCGTGCTTTTTTCTAACAGTTACGGACAAATTGCCACTTTTTTACCTTCCGAAGGGGGTTATGCACCCTTGCTTTTTGGGCACGTGGTAGACATGTTCCAATTCCCGATGGTTTCATGGATTTGGCCACAGTGGTTTCCGTTTGTTGGGGGGGAAAGCTTTACCTTCTTTGAGCCTGTTTTTAACGTCGCTGATAGTGCGATAAGCGTTGGGGTGGTTTTGCTGCTGCTACAATCTCGAAACACCTCAAAATAAATACACCTTTTTAGGGGTAATTGCCATAGTTAACGCATAGTCTTCTGCGGTTACATCTTCAATAGCATTGACGGCATCAAAAGCCGATACCCCAATGGTTTTTACATTACTGTTGCACCGTGCCAAAAACCTGTCGTAATAGCCTTTCCCATATCCTACACGATGTCCATATTGGTCAAAACACAACAGCGGAACAATAATGGTTTCTATGTTTTTGGGAGGAACAAAAGCGTTGCTTTTGGGCTCTAAAATACCCCATTTGTTTGGCGTGAGGGGCGTTTCTTTGGTCCACAATACGGCTTCCATGTGCCCATTGGCATCAACCACTTTTGGCACACAGAGGGGACGATTTTCGAAGTGTTCAAACCAATTGCGCATGGGCAGTTCGCCGTGTAAGGGACTATCAAAATACAGCATCAAAAGCCCGTCCGTTAAAAGATTTTGAGCAATAATCCGCTTAAGAATTTGAGCGCTTACAGCTGCCAATTCTTTTGAAGAAAGGGCTTGCCGTTTTGCCCGATATTGTTTGCGTAATGCGGCTTTGTTTGGCATGTTTAAAGATAACCATTTCGCAGGTAAGTTTTTGTACTTTAGTAACCATGACTAAAGCAGTACTAAAACATCAAGTGGCATCGCTACCCAACGAGCCCGGGGTGTATCAGTACTACAACGAATCGGGGGAAATTATTTATGTCGGGAAGGCAAAAGACCTTAAAAAAAGGGTCTCTTCTTATTTTAGAAAACAAGTGGATTCGCGCAAAACCCGAAACCTTGTCAATGCTATTCACAGCTTAAAACACATTGTAGTGCCAACCGAATCGGATGCACTAATTTTGGAAAATACGCTCATTAAGGAGCACCAACCCAAATACAACATCCTCCTTCGTGACGACAAAACTTACCCTTGGATTTGTATCAAAAAAGAACGTTATCCCAGAGTATTTGCCACCCGAAAAATTATCCAAGATGGCTCGGAATATTTTGGCCCTTTTACCAATGCCAAAACCGTTCGGGTGTTGTTGGAACTTATCAACGAGCTGTATCCGCTTCGCACTTGTCATTACGATTTAAGCCCCGAAAATGTGGCAGCTGAAAAGTATAAGGTCTGTTTGGAGTATCATATTGGAAATTGTTTGGCTCCATGTGTCGGTAAACAAACCACTACGCATTACAATGAGGCGATTGGTCATATTCGCAACATTTTGCACGGAAAGTTTAGGCAGGTAAATGAAGCTTTTACTAAAGAAATGAATGCCGCCGCGTCTGCCTTACAGTTTGAACACGCCCAAAAAATCAAGCTTAAAATGGAGGCCTTGCAGCACTATCAGGCGAAGTCTGCTGTGGTAAGTGCCAAAATAAATGCCGTAGATGTGTGTACAATAGTATCTGACGAAACCTCGGCGTTTGTGAATTTTTTACAGATATCTTACGGTGCAATAGTGCGTTTTCACAACATGACTTTTAAAAAGAAACTGGATGAAACCGATGTCGAACTTTTGCGTGTGGCGGTAGTAGAATTGCGTCGAAGATTTGCATCTACCTCCAAAGAAATTCTCCTTCCTTTTGAACTCGATTTGGGCGATACGGTTCGTGTTATCGTTCCTAAAATTGGCGAAAAAAAGCAATTGCTTAGCCTGTCGTTACGCAATGCAAAACAAAGCCGATTGGAACAACTCAAACAAATAAAAATCACTGACCCCGAACAACACAGCCAGCGCATCATGGCACAAATGCAACGTGATTTGCGGTTGTCTGAACCGCCTGTTCACATTGAGTGCTTTGACAATTCGAACATACAGGGTAGCAACCCCGTAGCGGCGTGTGTGGTTTTTAGAAACGGAAAGCCCAGCAAAAAAGAATACCGTCATTTTGGGATTAAAACCGTTGATGGTCCCGATGATTTTGCTTCTATGGAGGAAGTGGTCTATCGACGGTACAAACGTTTACTCAATGAGGGAGAGCCTTTGCCCCAACTTGTAGTCATTGACGGGGGCAAAGGGCAGCTTAGCGCTGCCCTGAAAAGCTTTGATGTGCTTGGAATCCGTGGTAAGGTTGCCATTTTGGGTATTGCAAAACGCTTGGAGGAACTCTATTTTCCAAACGATCCAATTCCCTTATATTTGGATAAGCGTTCAGAAACCTTGCGAATTGTGCAGCAACTTCGCAATGAGGCGCATCGATTTGGTATTCGTTTACACCGAAATAAACGCAGCAAAGGTGCCATTAGCTCAACCTTGGAAAACATACCTGGTGTTGGCGAAAAAACAGCAACCGAACTGCTAAAAACATTCAAATCGGTAAAGCGCATTAAGGCAGCAACGCAAGAAGAATTAACCCAAATACTAGGCCCTATGAAGGCAAAAACCGTTTATGAACACCTACACCGTGAAACTCCTTAGCTGTCTTCTTTTTTGTTGCTCTTTTTTGTTAGCATCTTCCCAGCCTAAAGATGTAAAAGTGGGCTTGGTACTTAGTGGCGGAGGCGCAAAAGGTATGGCGCATGTGGGAGTGCTAAAAGAAATAGAACGTGCAGGGGTTCGCATCGATTACATAGGCGGCACAAGCATGGGAGCTATTGTTGGTGGATTATATGCTTGTGGCTATTCGGCAGCACAATTGGAGCAACTCCTTTATAAGTTAGATTTAAACGCTATTATTAGTGATAATTTCGACCGCACCGCCAAATCTTTCGATACTAAAGAAGACGATGAGCGCTATGCCTTAACCTTGCCAATAGTCAAAGGAAAAATACAGTTCCCGATAGCCCTTTCTAAAGGACAAAATGCGTATAATGTTTTAGTACAACTTATGCACGAACAGCGCAACATTCAAGATTTTAGCAAGCTGCCCATTCCCTTTTATTGTATCGCTACAGACATAAACAACGGAGAAAGGGTGCTTTTAGAAAAGGGATTTTTACCTCTTGCAATAAATGCCAGTAGTGCTTTACCCACTATTTTTTCACCTGTTAACGTAAACGATCGCCTCTTAATTGATGGCGGTGTTGCAGATAATTACCCCATAGATGAAATGCTTCAAAAAGGAGTGGATGTAATTATTGGTGTTGACACCCAAGTAGATATCGCCTCATCAGTAAGCCCTACGACCTTTTCAGAAGTCTTGGTGCGCATAGGGAGCTTTAGAACTGAAAAAGCCATGATACCAAAAAAGGCAAAAACAGACATCCATATTCGTCCGGAAGTTCACGACTATAGCATGCTTTCTTTTTCGGACCAACAAGCCATTATCAGAAAAGGAGAAGATGCCGGGAAAGCCGTTTTTTTACAACTTAAAGAACTTGCCGCAAAGCAAAAACCTTATGCACGACCACATACAAAGATTCCGGACTCTTTTGAATTAGATGTGGTGTCAATTTCTAACACACCAAATTATAAGCTCAATTATTTGTTGGGCAAGATCCGATTAAAACCTAACAACCGCTATAGCTTTAAAAAGCTAAAAGATGGCATTACGAATCTGGCAGCAACTCAAAATTTCGATGCGTTTAGATATACACTCACTACTATAAACGATTTAGAAACCTTGGCATTAACACTTCCAGAAGCGCCACACACAACCCTTTTCAGGGCAGGAATTCATTACGATGATCTTGTGGGCGCATCTGCACTTGTAAACCTTACCCAAAAGCGTCTTCTTACAAAAAACGACGTAGCTTCTATGGATTTGATTTTTGGAGATCATTTTAGGTATGCTTTTTCGTACTTTATTGACAAAGGATTGTTTTGGAGTATTGGTTTTAGCGCAACTTTAGACCAGTTTGATACTGAGGCACCATTTGCGGTTACTATGCTTGGAACACCTTCTGTTTTTGAAACCGAGCGGACTCATGCATCTGTACAAAAAAACAGCGTATATGTACAAACATTGTTCAGAGAGGAAATGGCACTAGGTATCGGGTTTTCTCACCAAAAGAATGAGTTTAAAACGAATCTTTTTGACAGTCAAAATGAACAATTATTATATGCCGATCAAGCGGATTACTACAGTACTTACGGATACTTAAAGATTGATACCCGAGACAATGCTTTCTACCCTAATCAGGGAGGTTTTTTTGAAGGACATGCAGAATATTTTTTCAGCCAAAAAACAACCCAGACGCTTGACCCATTCAAATCTTTTTTGGTTGGAAAAGCAGAAATGGGAGTGGCGGTACCACTACATAAAAAATGGACGGTTTCTTTTAATACTATGGGCGGATTCACTATTGGTAATGCAAATACTCCGACGTTTGACTTTAGACTTGGCGGATACGGAAATGCACCGGTATTAAATTTTCAGCCATTTGTAGGATTGCCGCAGCAGCAAATCAGCGGGGATAGTTATGTGAAAGGAGAAATAGTATTAGATTATGAGTTTTTACCACGGCATCACACGAGGCTTTTGTTTCATACGAGCATCGTAAATAACGATATTTTTAGCACGAAAAAATGGGCAAAAGCTCCCGATTATTTCGGTTCGGGTTTGGCATACGGTTTGGAGACCTTTGCTGGACCGATTGAATTTACAGCTGCCTACAGCCCACAGTTTGGAAAGCTGGTATATCACGTAAATTTTGGTTGGCGTTTTTAATACGTATCATTAATGGTTTTATGTACTTTTGCTCACATGCTGTTCAAACGATGTTTTTGGGTGCTTTTGCTTTTGCCTATGCAACTCATGTACTCCCAAGAGAATCTAGATATTACAAGCCCAAAACAAGTTGAGGCTTCTACTTCTTTGCCAAAAGCCTTTAAGTCTGGTGAGTGGTTTAAGTTTCGCATCCACTAC
>JBMYLU010000030.1:0-7591 GCA_049596595.1 Flavobacteriaceae bacterium
CATACAATTCAGAGAAGCGATATGTGAGGCCATGACTGAGGAAATGCGCCGTGACGAAAGCATCTATCTTATGGGCGAAGAAGTTGCCGAATACAACGGAGCTTACAAAGCCTCAAAAGGCATGTTAGATGAATTTGGCGAAAAGCGTGTTATTGACACGCCTATTTCTGAACTTGGTTTTGCAGGAATCGGAGTAGGGTCAACCATGACAGGAAATCGTCCAATTATTGAATTTATGACCTTCAATTTTGCGCTTGTTGGGATTGATCAAATTATCAACAATGCGGCAAAAATCCGACAAATGTCGGGGGGTCAGTTTCCTTGTCCTATTGTTTTTCGTGGTCCTACGGCTTCTGCAGGGCAGCTGGCAGCTACGCACTCTCAAGCTTTTGAAAGCTGGTATGCGAATTGTCCAGGGCTTAAGGTTATTGTGCCCTCAAATCCATATGATGCAAAGGGACTTTTAAAAGCCGCTATTCGCGACGACGACCCCGTAATTTTTATGGAATCTGAACAAATGTATGGCGATAAAGGCGAGGTGCCCGAAGGCGAGTATGTGCTCCCTATTGGCGTTGCCGATGTCAAGCAACAGGGTACTGATGTTACTGTGGTTTCTTTTGGAAAAATTTTCAAAGAAGCACAGAAAGCTGCCGATGCCTTGGCAAAAGAAAATATTTCCTGTGAACTGATTGACCTTCGCACAGTTCGCCCCTTAGATATCAATACCATTATTGAATCTGTGAAAAAAACCAACCGATTGGTTATTTTGGAAGAAGCATGGCCCTTTGGAAACGTTTCAACAGAAATAACCTATCAGATACAAAATCAAATTTTTGATTATTTAGATGCTCCAATTCAAAAAATAAACACAGCAGATACGCCCGCGCCTTACTCTCCTGTGTTGCTTCAAGAATGGCTGCCCAATCACGAAGACGTTATTCGTGCTATTAAAAAAGTTTTAAACTAAACCATACATTCCACTAAACATGAATTCATATATTTTTTACGTTCCAGCTGCTTTAGCTGTTATTGGATTATTAGTCATGCTAGTTAAAGCCCAATGGGTGCGCAAGCAATCTGCTGGTGAAGCAAAAATGCAAGAAATTTCAAGTGCAATTAAAGAAGGTGCACTAGCCTTTTTGAGTGCAGAATATCGCCTTTTATTTTTCTTTGTAATAGGAGCTTCTGTTGCACTTTATTTTATTTCAACTTTGGTTGACTCTACACACTGGATGATAGTACCCGCTTTTGTTTTGGGGGCTATTTTTAGTGGTTTTGCAGGAAATATTGGTATGCGCATTGCAACAGATGCTAACTCTAGAACCGCCGAGGCGGCAAAAACGAGCCTTCCGAATGCTCTTAAAGTGTCGTTTGGCGGGGGTACAGTTATGGGGCTTGGCGTTGCAGGTCTTGCTGTACTCGGATTAAGCTTATTGTTTTTGTTTTTTGTCGGAAAATTCATTGGTGGAGAGGGTGATTTTTATACACAAATGACCTTGGTGCTTGAAACCCTTGCTGGGTTTTCATTGGGCGCAGAGTCTATTGCACTATTCGCGCGTGTGGGCGGTGGAATTTACACAAAAGCTGCTGATGTAGGAGCTGACTTGGTAGGTAAGGTAGAGGCAGGAATTCCCGAGGACGACCCTCGAAACCCTGCAACAATTGCCGATAATGTAGGGGATAACGTAGGTGATGTAGCGGGTATGGGTGCGGACTTGTTTGGCTCTTATGTAGCAACAGTTTTGGCAGCCATGGTACTTGGTAACTATGTTATTAAAGATATGCTGGATGCGGGAACCCAACTAACAGATTTTAATGGCATGGGACCTATTTTGTTGCCCCTTGTAATTGCTGGAGTTGGTGTGGTGGCTTCTGTTTTGGGAACCTTATTTGTCCGAGTGAAAAGTAACGATGCAAAAGAATCTCAAGTACAAAAAGCACTTGACACCGGAAATTGGGTGGCTATTATTCTAACGCTAGCCGCTAGCTGGTTTTTAATTGATTGTATGCTTCCAGAAACCCTCAGTATGAAATTTTTCGGTGAAGGTATTATAGCAGTTCCTTCAGTAAATGTATTTTGGGCTGCGTGTATTGGACTTGCTGTAGGAGCTCTAATTTCTATGGTTACAGCGTATTACACATCACTTGGTAAAAAGCCTGTTTTAGATATTGTTCAGAATAGTTCTACTGGAGCTGCAACAAATATCATCGCCGGATTAGCTGTAGGGATGAAATCTACATTTTTATCTGTAATTCTGTTTGCTGCTGCCATTTTTGCCTCGTACGCATTGGCAGGATTTTACGGTGTTGCCTTAGCAGCATCAGCTATGATGGCAACAACAGCCATGCAGCTTGCCATTGATGCTTTTGGACCCATTGCAGATAACGCAGGAGGTGTAGCCGAAATGAGTGAGCTTGACCCAGAAGTACGCGAACGTACCGATATTTTAGACTCGGTTGGTAACACCACTGCTGCTGTTGGCAAAGGATTCGCCATTGCTTCTGCTGCATTAACGGCACTCGCGTTGTTTGCTGCTTATGTTACGTTTACAGGAATTGATGGAATTAATATTTTTAAAGCAGATGTGCTTGCCATGCTTTTTGTTGGCGGAATGATTCCCGTTGTGTTCTCTGCCCTTGCCATGCAATCGGTTGGGAAAGCAGCCATGGAAATGGTTTATGAAGTGCGTCGACAGTTTAAAGAAATCCCTGGTATCCTTGAAGGCAAAGGAAAGCCTGAGTATGCGAAGTGTGTTGATATTTCTACTAAAGCAGCACTAAAAGAAATGCTTATTCCTGGTCTTATCACCATTATTACACCTATAATTATTGGGCTATTGTTTGGAGCAGAGCCACTTGGTGGATACATGGCAGGTGTATGTGTTTCTGGTGTAATGTGGGCTATTTTTCAAAATAACGCTGGTGGTGCTTGGGACAACGCCAAAAAGTCTTTTGAAGCAGGCGTAGAAATTGATGGCGAAATGGTATACAAAGGGAGCGATGCACATAAAGCTGCTGTTACCGGCGATACCGTTGGAGATCCATTTAAAGATACTTCAGGACCCTCTATGAATATTTTGATCAAACTTACCTGTTTGATTGGTCTTGTGCTGGCGCCACTATTAGGCGATGCGCATGCTGCAGAGGAGGTGCTTCAGGTAGACGTTCGTATGGAACGTACTGATGAAGGACTTGCTAAAGCAACTATGACTGTGGTAACTTCCAAAAATGGTAAAGAGCTAGAAGAGGTGAAGGTATTTGAAGGAAGTGAAGCAGAAGTTAAAGCTGCTTTGGAAAAGGCAGAAAAGACACTTTAGTCGGAAAACAAACCGCTGAGTTCAGCATCTATTTTTTCGATAACTACGCCAAGATCTTCTTTGTTATCTACAAAGTTTAGTTCATCAACATCAATGATTAGCAGTTTTCCTTTGTCATAGTTGTGGACCCATGCTTCGTAGCGTTCGTTTAGTCGGCTTAAGTATTCAATGCTAATAGAGTTTTCGTATTCACGCCCGCGTTTGTGAATTTGCTCCACCAAGTTGGGAATAGAACTGCGTAGATAAATCATTAAGTCAGGCCCTTTTACCATAGACTCCATAAGCTCAAAGACGGCAGCGTAGTTGCTGAAATCACGGTGTGTCATTAGTCCCATAGCATGCAGGTTGGGAGCAAATATGTATGCATCCTCATAAATAGAACGGTCTTGAACCACATCGTTGCCGTTTTTTTGAATATCTAGTAACTGCCGAAACCTACTGTTCAGGAAATAAATTTGAAGGTTAAAAGACCAACGCTCCATTTCGGCGTAAAAGTCATCTAAATATGGATTTTTAACGACATCTTCGTACAACGCCTCCCAGCCGTAATGCTTATTTAGCAATTCTGTTAGCGATGTTTTCCCGGCTCCAATGTTTCCCGCTATGGCTATGTGCATACTAAAAAATTAAGCCACAATATAAGTATCTTTCCAAAAAGAAATTCATTAAAATTTACTTCTAATTTTATGCATTAGAAAGGCAACTTTAGGCATTGTTGTATATTTGTTGGTATAATCTTAGATCTAATTACTATGAAACGTGTTTTGTTATTTTTTGCTTTTTTAACGACTACTTTTTCATCTGCTCAGTTATTTGACAATCTGGATGATATTTTGGCTGCTACCAATGAAGATGCTCAAATTTTGGCGGATGCCTATATTGCACCTCTTGGACAGTCATTAACACATAGCCTTAATGGTGGGTGGGTGTCATCAGCGAAAACTCATAAAAAATTGGGCTTTGATCTTACTTTTGGAGCTATTTCTCCGAGTGTTTCTGATGGCGCGAAGAAATTTAATGTTGCTAGCTTAGGACTAAAACAACTTACTTCTTCCTCTACTACTGCCAATACAATTTTTGGTGCAAAATCGGGAACTGAGTTTAGCTATACACTTCCTGGAACTTCAATAAAACAATCCATTACCTTGCCGGGTGGTTTAGAGGATGAGTTGGTTATGAATTCGCTTCCAACTCCATACATACAAGCAGGGGTAGGGTTGCTTTTCGACACGGATGTTATCGTTCGATATATTCCAAAAATTAAGAATCAAGGTGCTGAATTTGGACTTCTAGGCGTTGGTATTAAGCATAACCTCATGCAATATTTTGGCTTGTTGGATAAATTCCCTCTAAATGTATCTGCCTTGGCAGCATACTCAAAAACGAATATTGATTACCAGTTAAGTGCTGCAAAACCTAATCAAAAAGTCACTTATGACGTAGATACGTTTTTAATACAAGCCCTTGCCTCACTTGATTTTCCCGTGATTAGTGTTGTGGGCGGTTTTGGCTATGGTAAAGGGAATGCTTCCATGGCTATGCTAGGGAATTATGAAGTTTCTTTAGCTAGCTCAGCAACCAAAACCCTAAAAGACCCTCTAAAATCTGAAAACACTTACACAGGCACCCATGCTATGGTGGGGCTTAGAGCAAACCTACTGTTCTTAAAAATATTTGCCAACTACACCCTTCAGGAGTTTAATACCCTAAATGCGGGTGTTTCTTTTAGTTTCCGCTAAGAAAGTATTGTATTTTTTTGAGTAGGTTGTATATTTGCGCCATCAGAGGATGGATTTGACTGATTGCAACCTCTCAAAAAAACTGCTAAAACAGCTTGCTTTTGATGAGTACAATCGGTCTCAATTCTTCAAAAAAGCAAGTATATGTCATATTTTTTCACATCAGAATCGGTTGGGGAAGGTCACCCCGACAAAGTTGCAGACCAAATTAGCGATGCGCTACTAGACCATTTTATTGCCTTTGACCCGAGCAGTAAAGTCGCCTGTGAAACCTTAGTTACCACAGGTCAAGCCATTGTTGCCGGCGAGGTTAAGAGTAAAACCTACTTGGACTTACAATCCATTGCACGCGATACCATAAACCGCATTGGGTATACCGAAGATGCCTATCAATTTTCAGGTAATTCCTGTGGAGTAATTTCACTCATCCACGAACAATCTGCCGACATCAATCAAGGCGTTGAGCGAGAAGAAGATTCCCAACAAGGTGCCGGTGATCAAGGTATTATGTTTGGGTATGCCAACAACGAAACCGAGAACTACATGCCGTTGGCGTTGGATATTGCCCACAATATCATGCGTACCTTATCGGAGTTCAGACGCGAGAAATTGCAAATACCATATCTTAGACCCGATGCCAAGTCACAAGTAACCCTAGAATACTCCGACGACCACAAACCTCTTCGTGTTGATACTGTTGTCATTTCTACCCAACACGATGCCTTTGACGAAGATGAGGCTATGTTAGCCAAAATCCGAAAAGATTTGATTGAGGTTGTTATGCCGAAAGTAATTTCGAGTTATCCAGATGCTATTCAAGCCTTATTTGGGACAGATATTACCTATCACATCAACCCAACAGGAAAATTTGTAATTGGAGGGCCTCACGGCGATACGGGGCTTACCGGGCGTAAAATCATTGTAGACACCTATGGCGGAAAAGGAGCGCATGGCGGAGGTGCCTTTAGCGGAAAAGACCCCTCAAAAGTAGACAGGAGTGCTGCATACGCTGCGCGTCATATTGCCAAAAACTTAGTTGCCGCAGGCGTTTGCGACGAGGTGTTGGTGCAGTTGAGTTACGCCATTGGCGTAGCCGCACCCACATCTATTTTTATCAATACCTATGGAACATCAAAAACAGCGCAAACCGATGCCGAAATTGCCAAACGCATTGCCAAGCTTGTCGATTTGACTCCCTATGGCATTGAAAAACGATTAAAGCTCCGAAATCCCATTTATTTTGAAACCGCTGCCTATGGGCATATGGGTAGACAACCCGAAACGGTTAAAAAGACTTTCGAGTCTCCATACAACGGTCGCATTGACTGTGAAGTGGAACTATTCACATGGGAGAAACTCGACTTAGTACACACATTTAAAAATCAATTTTAACGACATAACATGAGTAATTCTAAATTTTCAACGAACGCCCTTCACGTAGGGCATGATGTAACACAAACACAAGGAACACGTGCGGTGCCATTGTACCAATCTACCTCTTATGTGTTTAACAATGCCGAGCACGCCGCCAACTTGTTTGCGCTTGCAGAGCCTGGCTATATCTATACACGCTTAAACAACCCAACAACAGATGTGTTGGAACAACGATTGGCAGCCTTGGAGGGCGGTATTGCCGCAGTGGCTACTTGCTCAGGAACTTCTGCAGCATCCACAGGGATTTTAACATTCCTAAAAGCTGGTGATCATATTGTATCATCAAATAGCCTTTATGGAGGTTCATACAATATGCTTAAATCGATGTTGACGCGCTTTGGCATCACAACTACGTTTGTTGACCCAAATGATGTGTCAAATTTTGATAAGGCCATTCAAGAAAACACGCGCCTCATATTTGCAGAGTCTCTTGGAAATCCAAAACTTGATGTGTTGGATTTGAAATCCATTTCGGAAGTAGCCAAAAAGCACAAAATCCCGTTTATGGTAGACAATACCGTGGCAACGCCTGCGCTTTTGAATCCCATTGAGCACGGTGCAAACATTGTAATTCATTCACTTACGAAGTATATCAATGGTAATGGAACTGCCATGGGTGGTGTGATTATCGATGCGGGTACGTTTGACTGGTCTAGTGGTAAATTCCCAGAATTTACTTCGCCATCTCCTTCGTATCACGGACTAAACTACCACGAGGCTTTAGGTCCTGCAGCATATATTGCACGCGTTCGAATAGAAGGATTACGTGACCTTGGAGCTGCGATTAGTCCGTTTAATGCTTTCCAAATTATTCAGGGACTTGAAACCCTAGAAGTAAGAATGCAAAAGCACAGTCAAAATGCATTGGAATTAGCAAAATGGCTAAGTGAAAACGATGCGGTAGAGTGGGTAAATTACCCTGGATTGGAATCGAGTAAATACAAAGCGGCTTCCGAGGAGTACCTTCCCAAGGGGCAAAGCGGTGTAGTAACATTTGGCGCCAAAGGTGGGTTTGAAGCAGCAAAGAAAATCGCGGATAATACTAAAATTTTCTCGCTACTAGCAAACTTTGGTGATTCCAAGTCGTTGATTATTCACAAC
>JBMYLU010000031.1:0-7589 GCA_049596595.1 Flavobacteriaceae bacterium
TATAGAAGTAGTAAAAAGGCGTATAAAAAGTGTTGTTTATCATTACAGCGCAAATATAGACCCAAAACTGAAATAAAAAAATTTTTTTATATTTTGTATTATATCTTTAAAAAACCTCTGGTTCGTATCTGTCACGCGTACCTATTTTAAACAAAGTAAGTCACGCGTCAAAGACCTGCCTGGCGGCAAGACAGGCGCGCGCCAGTATGGGCGCGCCAGTATAGAGCTAAAAGAGAATTTTTTATTCTAAAACACCGCACTTGCCACTTTGTGGATATTGTCCGATTTGCCCATAGAGTAATAATGTAAAAAGGGAACTCCAGCATCAATAAGTTCTTTGCTTTGTGCCGTACACCAATCAATACCCACCTGCCGCACCGCATCAGGCGTTTTGGCTTTAAGCACCTCTTTAATCAGTGCCTCGGGCAAATCCACATGAAAACGATGGGGGATAAGATTGAGTTGTTTTTTGGTTGCCAACGGCTTTAACCCAGGGATAATGGGAACATCAATACCAGCAGCACGACAATTTTCTACAAAAGCAAAAAACTTGCTGTTATCAAAAAACATTTGGGTAACGATATAGTCCGCGCCGGCTTCAATCTTTTTCTTTAAAAAGTGTAAATCGCTTTCCATATTGGGAGCTTCCATGTGTTTTTCAGGATAGCCCGCCACGCCAATGCAGAAATCGGTTTGCGCAGAGTTTTGCAGGTTTTCATCCAAATAAATACCGTTGTTCATGTCTGTAATTTGATTGACCAAATCCAGTGCATAGGCATTCCCTTTAGGCTCGGGCTTAAAATAGGTTTCCGATTTTACGGCATCGCCACGAAGCGCAACCACATTGTCTATCCCCAAAAAGCCCATATCTATAAGGAAATTCTCGGTGTCTTCTTTGTCAAAACCGCCACAAAGCACGTGTGGTATGGCGTCTACTTTATACTTGTTTTGAATAGCAGCACAAATACCCACCGTTCCAGGGCGTTTGCGTACAATACGCTTTTCCAACAATCCGTTAGGCAATTCCTTAAATTCATACTCCTCACGGTGATAGGTTACATCAATAAACGGGGGGTTGAACTCCATCAGCGGATCGATATTATCAAAAATGGTTTGGATATTTTGCCCCTTTAGCGGAGGTAAAATCTCAAACGAAAACAGGGTTTTTCCTGCTGCTTTTTGGATGTGTTCGGTTACTTTCATCTTAAGTATTGATATTAGGTTGTAGCCACTGTGTGGCTTTTTCAATTGAAATTCCTTTGCGTTGTGCATAGTCTTGGACTTGCTCATCGGTAATTTTCCCAAGTCCAAAATAGTTGGCTTGCGGGTGGGCAAAATAGTATCCCGAAACCGAGGCTGCCGGCCACATGGCTAAACTTTCGGTTAACTCTACACCGATACGTTCCTTAACTTGCAATACCTCCCAAATGGTTTCTTTTTCCAAATGGTCGGGGCAAGCGGGATAGCCCGGTGCCGGACGAATACCGCTATAGTTTTCTTTAATTAAGTCCTCATTGGATAGCGATTCGTTGGGTTGGTAGCCCCAGTGTTTGGTACGCACCTGTTCGTGTAAGTATTCGGCAAAGGCTTCGGCAAATCGGTCGGCGAGTGCCTTAACCATGATGCTGTTGTAATCATCGTTTTGAGCTTCAAATTCATTGGCAAGTTCGGCCGTTCCAAAACCAGCTGTTACACAAAAGCATCCCATATAATCTCGTACGCCACTTGCCTTTGGAGCAATATAATCGGAAAGTGCTCGGTAGGGTTTTCCTTTACTTTTTTGCAACTGTTGGCGTAGTGTTCTAAAGAAATACGCTTGGTTATTGTGAGTAACTTCAATATCGTCTTGTGCGTTGCTATTTGCCTCAAACAGTCCATATACAGCTTTTGCTTGAAGTAATTTTCCATCGATAATTTGTTGCAGCATTAGCTGTGTGTCTTCAAAAAGCTGGGTAGCTTCGGTGCCCACTACTTCATCTGTCAAAATATCGGGATACTTACCGTGCAAATCCCACGAACGGAAAAAGGGTGTCCAATCAATGTAATCCACTAGCGGTTGGAGGTCTTGCTCAAACTGAAAAACACCTAAGGTATTGGGCTTTACTGGGGGTTCTTTTTTAAAATCAAGTTGCAACCGCTGCGCTCGTGCCTCGGCTAATGGCACATAGGTTTTATGATCGCTGCGCTGTTGAAAACGTGTGCGAAAATCATCGTACTCGTCTTTGATTTGCGCTTTGTATTGTTTGTTTGTTTGGGGTTGCAACAGATTTCCCACCACCGTAACTGCCCTAGAGGCATCGTTTACGTGCACTACGGTATGGTCATATTGTGGAGCAATTTTCACTGCCGTATGCGCCCGTGAAGTGGTTGCACCACCAATAAGCACCGGAATATCATGCCCGGTTTTGTTTAATTCTTTTACCAAATAGACCATCTCATCTAAGGAAGGCGTAATCAATCCCGAAAGGCCAATAGCATCTACTTGTTCTTTGAGGGCAGTTTCAATAATGCGTTCTGGGGGAACCATCACACCCAAGTCAATGATATCATAATTGTTACAGCCCAATACTACACTTACAATATTTTTACCGATGTCGTGTACGTCACCTTTTACGGTAGCCATCAAAATTTTTCCTGCAGCCTCGGGCTTTCCAGATTGTTCCGCCTCAATGTAGGGCAATAGATAGGCAACGGCTTTTTTCATCACTCGCGCCGATTTTACCACCTGTGGCAAAAACATTTTCCCGCTGCCA
Source organism: Flavobacteriaceae bacterium (assembly GCA_049596595.1). Taxonomy (GTDB): domain Bacteria; phylum Bacteroidota; class Bacteroidia; order Flavobacteriales; family Flavobacteriaceae; genus UBA7446. Next base: position 2,754 of record JBMYLU010000031.1, read on the forward strand.
AACAAATCACCCACCACATTCATACCGTCCATAAGAGGCCCTTCAATAACTTCAATAGGGGCTTCGGCAGCCTGTCGGGCTTCCTCAATATCTTGCTCCACAAACTGGTCTATGCCCTTAACTAAGGCATACGTAATACGCTCTTGCAGCTTTTGCTCGCGCCATGCCAAATCGTTTTTGGTTTTCGTCTTGGCATCGCCTTTTACACTTTCGGCAAAGTCTAAAAGTCGCTCTGTGGCATCGCCTCTGCGGTTGAGCAGCACATCCTCTACATGCTCCAACAAGTCTTTTGGGATTTCATCGTATACCTCAAGCATGGTAGGATTTACAATCCCCATGGTCAAACCGTGTTTGATACCGTGATACAAAAACGCTGCGTGCATGGCTTCACGCACGGTATTGTTCCCTCTAAACGAAAAAGATACGTTGCTCACACCTCCGCTAACATGGGCGTGTGGTAGGTTTTCTCGAATCCACTTGGTAGCATGGAAAAAGTCGATCGCATTGGTTTTGTGCTCTTCCATTCCCGTTGCCACAGGGAAAATATTTGGGTCGAAAATGATGTCTTGAGGAGGAAAATTCACTTCATTGACTAAAATTTCATAGGAGCGTTTGCAGATTTCAATACGGCGTTCTAGCGTATCGGCCTGCCCGTTTTCGTCAAACGCCATTACAATTACGGCAGCACCGTAACGTCTTATTTTTTTAGCTTGCTGAATAAAGGCTTCTTCACCCTCTTTTAAGCTTATGGAATTTACCACACATTTGCCCTGCACTACTTGCAAACCAGCTTCGATAATTTCCCATTTTGAGCTGTCAATCATAATGGGAATACGGGCGATATCCGGTTCAGACTGAATAAGGTTTAGAAAACGTGTCATGGCTGCAACACCGTCAATCATTCCTTCATCCATATTAACATCCAAAATCTGTGCACCACCCTCTACTTGGTCGCGCGCAATTTCCAATGCCGTATCAAAATTGTCTTGCTCAATCAACCGCAAAAACCTGCGCGAACCTGTTACGTTTGTCCGCTCACCCACATTAACAAAATTGGTATCGGGGCGCACAATCAAAGGCTCCAAACCAGAAAGCGATAAATAGGGCGTATTGCTAGACATCTTGTAAAATGGGTCTGGGGTTATGACTGGCTGCAGCTTTAGCAAGGAGTGCGATATGTTCGGGAGTAGTGCCACAACATCCGCCAATGATATTGACAAGTTGCTCGGACAAATAAGGTTCGATTAGTGAACACATTTCTTCTGGGGTTTGGTCATATGCACCAAAAGCATTAGGCAAGCCCGCATTTGGGTGCGCCGAAACAAAGTGTTGGCTCTGTTGCCCAAGGCGTTGAACGTAAGGTTTTAGTTGATCTGCGCCTAAGGCGCAGTTAAATCCAACGCTCAACAAATCGATATGCGAAACAGAGACCAAAAATGCCTCCACCGTTTGCCCTGATAAGGTGCGTCCCGAGGCATCCGTAATGGTACCGCTAACCATGACAGGAATATCTAATTGCTGTTCTTCCTTAATTTCGTCAATAGCAAAAAGGGCTGCTTTGGCGTTTAGCGTATCAAATATCGTTTCCACCAAAAGCATATCCACACCCCCCTCAATCAACCCTAGCGTCTGTTCACGGTACGCTGCTTTGAGTTCGTTAAAGGTTATGGCGCGATAGCCCGGGTCGTTTACATCGGGGGACATACTTGCTGTTTTGTTCGTAGGTCCAATAGAACCCGCAACAAAACGGGGTTTGTCCGGAGTTTTTTCCGTGTATGCATCGGCTGCTTTTCTTGCAATTTGTGCCGAGGCAACATTGAGTTCTGTAACATACTCCTCTAAAGCATAATCCGCCATGGCGATACTTGTACCAGAAAACGTATTCGTTTCAATGATATCTGCGCCTGCTTCAAGATATTTTGCGTGTACCTCGTAAATGGCATTGGGTTGGGTTATAGAAAGCAAATCGTTGTTCCCGATAAGCGGAATAGAGTGATTAACAAATCTATCGCCACGGAAATCTTTTTCAGTAAAACCATAGGCTTGCAACATGGTACCCATGGCTCCATCGAGCACCAAAATACGTTCCAATAAGAGGTTTTTTAAGCTACTCACAACAATGAATCTAATGCTTGTTTTACATCGTTAATAATATCCGTTGTATGCTCCAACCCAACCGAAATACGAATCAGTCCGTCGGTGATATCTACCGCTAAGCGGTCTTCTTTGTTAAGCTTGCTATGCGTAGAAAGTGCTGGTTGGGTAACTATGGTTCGAGTGTCGCCCAAATTGGAAGAACGCGAACACAATTGCACCGCATCAATAAATTGTTTTCCACCCTCAAGTCCACCTTTGACTTGAAAAGCAATTACATTTCCACCACGTTTCATTTGCTTTTTGGCAATGTCATATTGCGGATGGGACGGATGAAAAGGAAAACGCACCTCCTCTACTGCATCGTGCGTAGTTAAAAAATCAACCATTTTTTCGGCGTTGTCACAATGTCTGTCCACGCGCACCGCCAGGGTTTCTAAACTCTTGGAAAGTGTCCATGCATTGAAAGGTGACATGGAAGGTCCGGTGTTTCGGGCAAACAAATAAATCTCACGAATCAAATCGGAACGACCTACCGTTACACCGCCCAGCACTCTACCCTGTCCGTCAATGAGTTTTGTAGCAGAATGAATGACCAAATCCGCACCAAATTTAATGGGTTGTTGCAAGTATGGCGTAGCAAAGCAATTGTCGATGACCAAAATGAGGTTGTGCTTTTTTGCCAATGCTCCTAATCGTTCCAAATCTAAGACTTGAAGTCCCGGATTGGTTGGCGATTCTGCATAAATCATTTTGGTGTTGGGTGTAATCAATTCCTCAAATCGATCTAAATCCGTTACATCAAAATAGGTAGGGTTGATATTCCATTTTGGGAAATATTTGGTGAACAACGTATGCGTAGAACCAAATACCGCACGCGCCGATAAAATGTGGTCACCACTGTTAAGTAATGCGGCAAACGTACCAAAAACAGCAGCCATACCTGTTGCAAATGCATACCCATCTTCAGCACCCTCCATCTGGCATATTTTCTCAACAAACTCACTTGTGTTGGGATTGGTAAATCGAGAGTAAATATTTTTCTCTTTCTCCTCGGCAAAAGAGGCACGCATGTCTTCAGCATCCTCAAAAACAAAGCTTGAAGTCAGGTATAGTGGAACACTGTGCTCACTGTGTTGGGAGCGTTCCGCTTGAGTGCGAATGGCGTTGGTTTCAAATTTTTTATTGCGGGACATAAGGCGTGTTATTTACGATTACAGAAAAAGTGATATTAGCAGTTGCAGCAAGGGTTAAGGATACCGAACAATATTTGGTAAAAGACAACTGTGCAGCACGATAAATTTTTTCAGGCTTTACCTCACCGCTAACCCGTACAGTAGCGTGAATTTTGGTAAATAAGGATGGTGCAGGCTTGTCGTCACGAACACCATCTACGTCAATTTCCAAAGTATCAAACGCTACTTTCTGTTTGTTTAAAATAGAAATGATATCAATGCTAGAACAACCCGCAACGCCCATGAGCAAAAGCTCCATAGGGCTTGCCCCTTGTGGGCTATCAACCGATTTGTTGTCAATAGCAATTTGATGTCCTCTATCGTTTTCGATAGTGGAAAAATAACCGGATTGGTGGGTTAATTTTATATTCATTTGGTAGTGCTTTTTGGCTCAAACACCTCGCTGAGAAAGTTATTAAGTTGGTCGTGTTCAATAAGAAATGCATCGTGTCCATGAATGGAGGTAATGGTTTTGAAAAACACATTAGGTTTTACATTCATCAAGCGACGATAGGTTTCGCGGTTATCCTCGTGCGTAAAAAACAAGTCGGTGTCAATGGAAACAAGGTATATATTACCCGTTATTTGCCCCACTAAGTCCTCAAAGGAGTCTCTTTCTTGACAGATATCAACCGTTCCCAGTAGGTGGTTCATGGTCATATAAGCACGCACATCAAAGCGTCCAGCAAGTTTATCTCCGTGATGTAATAACCAAGTTTCGACATTATAGCGGTTCAATTCGGCATGTGTTGTGCGTCCAAATCGGGATTTAAACGATTGTGGTGTGCGGTAACATAACATAGCGTGAATCCGAGCATCCTCTAGAGGATTTTCGGAATTGTGTAGCAATCGATCTTGCAACAACACATTTGCCAAAATCCAATCGGAAGATTCCCAATGACAGGCAATAGGAATGATATTTTGGATAAAATTGGGATAAGAAACCGCCATTTCCCATGCTAAAGCACCCCCAATTGAACCGCCAATAGCAGCATACAGCTGGGTTACACCCAATGCGTCGAGTGTAATTTTAAATGCCTCAGACACATCGCGCAACACCCAATCTTTATAATCTACTAAGAAATTATCACTATACCCATTTCCAGGAAAATTAAAGGCAATAATGCTATACACTTCCGTGTCAATCAACTTTTTTGGACCGATAATGTCGCTCCACCAACCTTCTTCGCCAGTAACATTGGAATTCCCCGTTAGCGAATGATTTACCAAAACCACAGGAGCTTTATCCAATGGCTGTCCAAACACTTGATAGGAAACGGTTAAGGGAACTACCTTTCCGCTTTGCAAGGTAAACGAAGGAAGAACGTGTTGTTGAAGTGATGACATATTGCCTTTATTCCTTTTCTAATTTATAATGTATCAAATGCAGCCTGTAAATCTGCCTTTAGGTCTTCGATATCTTCCAAACCAACAGACAATCGAATAAGGTCTTTGGTTACTCCCGTATCTTCTTGTTGCTCCTGAGTAAGCTGTTGGTGTGTGGTAC
>JBMYLU010000032.1:0-4146 GCA_049596595.1 Flavobacteriaceae bacterium
GTGTGCGCGCTGACTCCCCGAAGCCGTACCCGAGCCCATAATAGCAGTACCGCTATTCGCTAAAACAGTTTTAGCATCTCGTAAGTCGATGTTTTGAGTATAGTGATTCGTAATAACCTCAGCAATACCACGAGAGGCTTTCGCCAGGACCTCATCGGCTTTGGCAAAACCTTGCTTAAAGCCCAAATCGCCATACACTTCGCGCAGTTTGTTGTTGTTGATTACAATAAGTGAATCTACATGCTTACGCAAATTATTGAGTCCTTGCTGTGCTTGTTCGTTTCGTGTTTTCCCTTCAAACTGGAAAGGCATTGTGACAATACCTACTGTCAAAATTCCCAGTTCTTGTGCCAATTTTGCAATAATGGGTGCTGCACCCGTTCCCGTTCCTCCACCCATTCCAGCAGTAATAAATACCATCTTAGTATTTACGTGTAATGCCTCTGAAATTTGATCTAAGCTTTCGATTGCCGATTGTGCACCAACTTCTGGATCTGCACCTGCGCCTAGCCCTTCAGTAAGCGAAACACCAAGTTGAATTTTGTTAGGCACAGGGCTGTTTTCCAAGGCTTGTGCATCGGTGTTACACACCATAAAATCAACTCCGTTAATCCCTTGTTTATACATATAGTTTAGGGCATTGCTCCCGCCACCACCAACGCCAATTACCTTTATAACGTTGCTTCTGTTTTTTGGCAAATCGAATGTGATATTATCAAATGAATCCATAAAAAATTATTCTGCGCTTTCTAAAAATGTTTTTAATCTTTCTGTAAATCGGTCAATGACTGAGGTGCGTTTCTCTTGCTTTTGCACAAGTTCTTCCTGCTCATCACTTTGGGTTTCAGCCTCAACACGCTCTTGTGTATCGTCAAGGTGCTTTAATTGACTTTCTGCTGCATTCATAACCAAGCCAACAGCAGTAGCAAAAAGCGGACTTGCCGTAGCAGCATCCGTGTCGCCAGCAAGGTGTTCGTTGGGATATCCAATTCGGGTATCCATTCCCGTAATATATTCTACCAATTGCTTTAAATGTTTGAGTTGACTTCCCCCTCCAGTCAATACAATTCCAGCAATCAATTTTTTCTTCTGCTCTTCATGTCCGTAATTTTTGATTTCGGCATATACCTGCTCAATAATTTCTTGCACACGGGCATGAATAATTTTAGATAAGTTTTTAAGTGTAATTTCTTTTGGGTCACGTCCTCTAAGTCCAGGAATAGACACAATTTCGTTGTCTTTGTTTTCGCCTGGCCACGCAGAGCCAAACTTAATTTTAAGCAATTCGGCTTGCTTTTCAATAATAGAACACCCCTCTTTAATGTCTTCGGTAATTACATTTCCACCAAACGGAATTACCGCTGTATGACGAATAATACCATCTTTGAAAATGGCCAAATCAGTAGTACCACCACCAATATCTATTAGCGCAACTCCGGCTTCTTTTTCTTCTTGGCTGAGCACAGCGTCGGCAGAGGCTAATGGCTCAAGAGTAATTCCAGCAAACTCTAAACCTGCTGATTTTACGCAACGCATAATATTTCGAATGGATGACACTTGTCCTACCACCACATGAAAATTAGCCTCCAAACGCCCACCATACATCCCTATGGGTTCTTTGATTTCTGCTTGTCCGTCAACCTTGTATTCCTGAGGTAACACATGGATAATTTCTTCACCGGGAAGCATTACCAACTTGAACACTTGATTTTTTAGGCGTTCAATATCTGACGCATCAATTACTGCCTCAGGATTTGTTCGCGTAATGTAGTCGCTATGCTGTAAACTGCGAATATGTTGCCCTGCAATGCCTACAACAACACTCTCAATTTTTTTCCCCGAAACCGCCTCAGCCTCTTGAACAGCAGCCTGAATGGATTGGATAGTTTGCGTTATATTATTAACCACTCCTCGGTGAACACCCTGACTTTTTGATTTTCCGATGCCAACAATCTCAAGTTTGTCATATTCGTTTTTGCTGCCCAACATAGCCACTATTTTTGTGGTTCCTATGTCTAATCCAACGGCTAATTTTTCTAGTTCCATATGCATACTATTTTGAACAAACGACTTGTCCGTGAAACGAAAGGTTTACTTTTTTATAGGTTTTTAATACAGCGCTGTCTTGCATTTTGGCATAAAAAGCTTTGTATTTTTTAAATTTTTGTTCCAGCTGATTTGGCACACCCAAAACAATTTGATACGCTTGATTCCGGGTTTCTAACGCCAAGCCTTCTGGAAGCCATTCATAAGCCACCACGTGGTCTGACATAAAAGCGTCTTGATTTGTTTTTTGCACTGCATCAACAAGTGTTAGGCGTTGGTTCTCATTTGGATTACCATAAAAAATGGGCACAACGGCTGAACGATAATTGGAGAGCGGAAAAGGTTGTCCGCTTCCATCAAGATAATAACTACTATCGCCTTGTACTCGCACTATTGGTAATTTGGATGTTAAGTGAACACCAACTCCCCCATCAATATTCAAGAAACTTTGAGCATCTTCAACCCAAGGGTTTTGGTTAAGTGTGTGTTCAATGTTTCTCAAATTTATACCACTTTTTAACGCAGATGCGCTATCACTCAAAACAAGTTTCAACAATTTATTAACGGAATCGTGTGGCACCAGTTGCAAACGATTTTCATCCCAAATAATTCTTTCTAGCATTGCTGGACGCCGAGCATTTCGCTGGTGCATAAATACGCTCAGTACAACCATTAGAACAAACATTACAGTAGCCAAAACCAATCTATTCATGCTCCTGATTTTTAAGGGTTTGCACTACTTTTTCTAGCTCAAAAGCGATATCCCCAGCACCCAAAATCGCAATTACTTCGGCAGTAGAATTTGCTACTTTTTGGGGCAATGCCGCTTTGGAAATTAGTTGGGTATTTGGATGGTGTTCATCAATCAACAAATGACTTGTTACTCCCTTCATTGGTAATTCACGTGCCGGATAAATGTCCAAAAGAAGGACTTCATCAAAACGAGCAAGCGCCTTTTTGAAGCCGTTAGCAAAATCATTTGTGCGCGAAAACAAATGTGGTTGGAATACCCCTAAGGTTCGCTTGTTAGGATAAAATGCTTCGAGCGCATCTACCACCGCATTGACCTCTGTTGGATGATGGGCATAATCATCAATAAGAACTTTTGGCGAAGTCAAGCGGATACTAAATCGCCTATCGATACCCTTGAATGTAGCTAAGCCCTCTTTTAATTCCGCTGCTTTGCAGCCTACCTCCAAAGCTAATGACAGAGCCGCTGCAGCATTCATCAAATTGTGTTTGCCAGGATAGGGCAATTTCAAATTTGACATTACACCCTTAGGCGTTTCAAAATCAAAGACATAGCTCCCTAGCTTAGTACTTACATTAACAACGCTATAATCTCCTTTATCAATCCCAAACACGTTTCCTTCAACTGAAAGCCCATGCCGTATAAACCGTTTTTCAGGAGCTACTTTATGCGTAAATGCCTTAAACGTTTTTTCAATTTCCTCAGGCGTTCCATAAATATCCAAATGATCGGCATCCATAGAAGTGAGGGCTAGTGCTGTTGGTGTAAGGTGCATAAATGAACGGTCGAATTCATCAGCTTCTACAACCATAACATCTTGTCCCTCCAATAAAAAGTTACTTCCGATATTTTCGGCAATACCACCTAAAAACGCTGTGATTTTTTTACCACTTGTGCGCAACAAATGTGTAAGCAACGAGGTGGTGGTTGTTTTGCCATGAGTCCCTGCTACTGCCAAGCAAGGCATAGTCGCACTAATTTCACCAATAATTTGGGCACGTTTTTGAAGTTTAAATCCACCTGATGAGAAAAATGTCAGTAAAGGCGAATCAGCAGGAATTGCAGGAGTATAAATTACTTTAGTTTGTTCAGGGTTTTTAAAAACTTCCGGTATTTGGCTTAGGTCTTCGCTATCGGTGATTTGTGCTCCCATAGCTACCAACTTTTCTGTAAGTGGTGTAAGGGTTCTATCATATCCTGCTACAGGATGTCCATGCGCCAAAAAATATTGCGCCACACCCGACATACCAATACCCCCAATACCCACAAAATATACCGAGTTCCTTTTTTAAGATTTTCTTCTTGGGTTGGGACAACTTGAAATCCCTTGTTCTTGCGGTTATTTTTGG
>JBMYLU010000032.1:4156-7490 GCA_049596595.1 Flavobacteriaceae bacterium
AAAACTTGATGTTTTTAGATAATGAATGACGCAAAGTCTCATTTGCTATAAGCTCTTTTAGCGTATTCCAAAAGGTAGTATCGGCGTTGCGTTCCGCTACCATTTTGGCAGCCTGCTTGTCTACCAATGCCTGCGCGTTTTTCTCTTGATGATTCTCGGCAACATTTGGCGAGGGTATAAACAACGTAGGCTTTCCTAGCAAACACAACTCAGAAATCGCTAAAGCTCCCGCACGAGAAACGACCAAATCTGCAGCAGCATATGCAGCTGACATATCATCGATAAATGAAACCACACTAACATTGTCATTTGAAAGATGTTGATAATCGGAGATATAAAGATTACCACATTGCCAAATTACCTGAACGTCATAACTGCGTATATCGTCTAAATGGGCGCTGATTAGCTGATTCATTTTGCGAGCACCCAAACTTCCTCCAAGTACTAAAAGAGTGAATTTTTCGGGAGAAACTCTCAAGCGGGCACACCCTTCTATTTTGGACAACGGCTGCTGTAATGCTTCCCTTACGGGATTTCCTGTTACAACTGTTTTCGTGTTGGGAAAGAATTTTTGCGCTGCTTGACTTCCTAGACAAATGGTAGTCGCCCTTGCCGCAAGGCGTTTATTTGTAACTCCCGGAAAGGCGTTCTGTTCCTGGATAAGGGAGGGAATCCCTAGTAGTGAAGCCACAAAAATAAGTGGTCCACTAGCAAATCCACCTGTACCCACAACGGCATGCGGTCGGAATCGCATTACTATAATAAACGCCTGAAGCAAACTCCAAATAAGCTTTAAGGGAAATAATAGGTTGCGCAACATGTTTTTTCTGTCAAAACCTGAAATCCAAAGCCCCTTGATGCGATAACCTGCCTTAGGCACACGCTGCATTTCCATACGATTATACGCTCCCACAAATAAAATAGATGCTTTTGGAAACTGCAGCACAAGCTCATCAGCAATTGCCAATGCAGGGAAAATGTGTCCCCCAGTTCCGCCGCCTGAAATAATAAACTTAGGATTCATCATTAAACGCAGCTAAAGGATTAGACATTTGCTCACTTGTTGTTATCGCTCTATTCGCACTTACGCTAAGAATGATACCTACTGCCAAAAAAGTCATCCACAACGAGGTTCCCCCGCTACTAATAAGCGGCAAAGGTTGGCCTGTTACTGGTAATAAGGCTACTGCTACGCCCATATTGATAAACGCTTGAGTAACTATAGGAAGCCCCATGGCAAGCACAAGTAGTTGACCAAAAAAGCTTTCGGATTTATTTGCATTAATGAGAATTCGTAATAAAAACAGTAAGAATAAAAACAAAAGGAAGAGTGCGCCTATCATCCCATATTCCTCCGCAATTATGGCATAAATAAAATCAGATGAGCTTTGTGGTAATACATTTTTCATCATGCTTTTGCCGGCACCAATACCAACAACACCCCCAACAGCAACAGCTGCTTTAGCGCGTTCAATTTGATAATTTGTGGTATTTGTTCCTTCGCCAGTAAAACTTTCAATACGGCTCATCCATGTATCTACCCTATTAGGAAATGCATCGGGATAAGCTTTAGCAAGAAGTACAAAGAGAACCAACAAAAGGGTTGCAGTTCCCATTAGAGTCATCAAGTATTTTAGTGGATAACCCCCCAAAAATGCAACTACAACCACCATTAAAAGAAGTAATAATGCTGTAGATAAATTGGCAGGTAAAATGAGTCCAACGACGATTAATACGGGTAACCAAAGGGGAAAAATACTTTCAACAAATCGAATTGAGGTGTCTTTTTTAGTAGCAAAATAATCTGCCACATAAGCTAATAAAACCACTGTAGCAAGTGTGGACGTTTGGAATGACATGCCTAAAATGGGGATGTTTAACCAACGGCTCGCATTAGCGCCATCGATAGTTTTCCCTTGCATGGCAGTAATGACTAGCAGTACCACCACAATAGGCATTCCAATTTTGGCGAGCCCAGAAAAGTAGCGAAACGGTATCAGGTGTATCGTATACATAATAACCCAACCCACACATACTATCGCTACATGCTTTAGGAGATGCCCAAAGACTGAGCCAGAACCGACTACATACACCAAGTTTGAACTTGCACTGTATACAGGCAAAAACGAAAAAACAGATAGGAGAACCACTATTCCCCAAATCGATTTATCACCTTGTAAGTACTGACTGAGTTTCATGAATTATAATTTTCTAACAGCGGCTTTAAATTGGTCTCCTCTATCCTCGTAGTTTTTGAATAAATCGAAGCTTGCGCACGCAGGTGAAAGCAATACCGCATCGCCCTTTGTTGCAAGTTTATAAGATGCTCCAACAGCTGCTTCCATGCTTTGCGCCTCAACTAAAACGTTGACAACTGGAGAAAACACATCCATGATTTTTTGGTTATCAACACCAAGACAAATAATCGCTTTCACTTTTTTGTGAACCAATGGTAGCAAGCTGGAGTAATCATTCCCTTTGTCTACACCTCCAACAATCCATATTGTGGGTTTAGTCATGCTCTCTAGAGCATAAAAAGTGGCGTTTACGTTCGTGGCTTTAGAGTCATTGATATATGCCACTTTCAAAATATTTACCACGTGCTCTAAGCGATGCGCAGCGCCTTGAAATGTTTGTAAGCTCGCTTGTATTTTTTGGTCACTTAGGTGAAAAAGCTGAGCAATAGTGGCAGCGGCCATAGCGTTTTTTGCGTTATGACGGCCGCGAAGTGATGGGTTGTTAATTGCAAACATAGGTATTGAATTAGTGTTTGAATACGGATGCTGCTGCGCATTCACCTTGTGCCGAGCTAAGCCCGACAAAATAGTTTTGTCATCAGCGTCATATAAAAAGTGATTGTCTTTTGTTTGATTTTGAATAAGATTAAATTTTGTGTCACAATAGGCTTCAAAAGAATTGTTATACCTGTCTAAATGATCGGGTGTGAGATTGGTAATTACGGCAATGTGTGGGTGGAACTTTTTAATATGCTCTAATTGAAAACTGCTGATTTCTAACACATAAACCTCACGTTGATCTTCAATAAGAGCCTTGGCAAAACTTTTGCCGATATTTCCTGCTAAGCCAACATCAATTCCCCCTTCAGACAGAAGGTGATGCGTAAGCATAGCTGTAGTGGTTTTACCATTGCTACCCGTTATTCCTATTAAAGTGGCATTGGTATGGTTACTCGCGAATTCTATTTCGGAAACCATCGGAATACCGGCAGCTTGAATTGCTTTAATAACAGGAACGTCGTTGGGAATGCCTGGGCTTTTTACTATCAGTTTTGCGGCAAGAATTTTATCCATATTATGCCCCTCATCTTCCCACA
>JBMYLU010000033.1:0-7388 GCA_049596595.1 Flavobacteriaceae bacterium
GATAGGCTTCCGCCAAATCCACAAAAGAGATTTCGGGCATTTGTGCTTCGTTAAATCGAGCCGTTAATGACACCAATCCGTACTTCCCCGTTTCGGCATGACGATAGCTTTCCATAGCGGGTGTTGCCGTTCCCAACAACACCTTGGCGTTGTGCTTGCGTGCCAACACCATGGCAGCATCTCGGGCGTGATAGCGTGGTGCGGCATCGTACTGTTTGTATGCAGTTTCGTGCGACTCATCCACAACAACAAGCCCGAGGTTTTGAAAAGGAAGCAATACCGCCGAGCGTGCACCGAGAACCAATCGTGTTTTGGGGGTATTAGTAAGGATGTTATCCCAGGTTTCGGCACGTTCTTGCGGGCTGTATTTGGAATGATACACCGCAAGGTATTGCCCGAAAAATTGGTAAAGGCGTTGCATGAGCTGGGTGGTTAGTCCAATCTCAGGCACTAAGAATAACACTTGTTTTCCGGCAGCCAACTGCGTAGCAATGAGATGCATGTACACAGCTGTTTTCCCCGAACCCGTAACACCATGTAACAGTGTAATATCTTTAGTTTTCCAAAAATGCTCAATGTCTTTTTTGGCTTCTTGTTGGGGTGGCGATAGTGGTAGTAAAGGGTCATCGGGTGTGGTTTTGGCAGGTAGCCTATCAATAATACGCTCTTGTTTTGCCAAAATTTGATGCTTGATAAGTGTCTTAAACGAAGACGGACTCACCGTTTCCAATTTGGAAAACTCCGATGCTACAACAGGCGGTTTTTGCTGTAAAAACGTCAAAAAAGTTTGGTGCTGTTTGGGTTTAGCAGCCAACTCCTCAAGTATTGCTTTAAGCGCTTCATCTGAATGTAACTTAGGGTGCAAGACAATTTCATTTTGGGTTTTGGGTCGGTATTGCGCATATACCTCCTCTTTGAGTGACACAAACCCCAATGCTGCCAATTCTTTTAAAATGGGATAAGGATTTCTTAGCGTTATCAATTGCTGAATGTGCGACAGCGACATCAAACTGTTGGGTTGAATTTGTTGCAACAACTGTAGGGCATTTTTGGATAGCGTATCTGGTATTTTGTCCCACGAATGTGTTACAATCTCGGTTTCACTTTCGAGCAACATAACAGAAGGAAGTGCAGTTCGGATAACCAATCCCAATGATGCTTGATAATAGGCTGCCATCCACTCCAAAAAAGAAAGTTGCACAGCAGATAGCACAGGCTGCTGATCAATAATACTTTCAATTTGTTTTGGGTCGTAGGCTTTTGGTGGGTTTTGATGCACCCTAAAGGCAATTGCCGTGTAGCGTTTGCGCTTTCCAAAAGGAACGATAATGCGCATACCGGACTGTATCACCTCCGCCTCTGCCGGAGTAATGGCATAGGTAAACGCATCCTTTAGCGGTAAGGGAAGTATAACATCTACAAAAAAGGGCATCACACGCTTTGTTTGAGTTTGGCTATGGACGCATTGAGTTCAAATCCTAACAAGAGTACAATGGCGTTGAGCCATATATACAACATCAAAATTAGAATAGCCCCAATAGACCCATAGAGTTGATTGTATTGCGCAAAGTTATCGAGATACACGCCAAATCCGTATGAGGTAAGGGCAAACAATAAGGTGGTCATGAGTGCGCCTGCCGAAAAGAAACTTGAAAAACCACGGTGGGTGCCAAAATAAAACAATATGGAACTTACCAAATATGCCATCCCAAAGAAAAACAACAATCGCACCCAAGGACTGAGTTCAAAACCCAAATCGAAAACTTGTGCCAAGAGCAGTTCAAAAAACAGATAGCCCGCAATGGAAACCAACAACACCATACCTAGCAGCACGCCAACACCCACCGCATAGGCATATTGGCGAATAAAATGTCGTGTTAGTGTTACATGAATAGACTCGCTAAACCCGCCAAAAATGGCGTTCACGCCGTTTGCCATAAAAAAAATGGATAACACAAAAGTTGAGGACAACAAACGCGTTCGCGGTTTGGATTGTATGTCTAGTAAGACACTATTTAAAAATTCTTGTACCTCAGAGGGAGCAACCGCTAAAAAAAAACGATGAAAAGGTATCCTCGATATTCTCAATGGGAACAAATGGAATAAGGTTAAGGACAAATATTAGGAAGGGAAACAACGCCATAAAAAAACTAAAAGCAATGCTACTAGCGCGTGTGGTAAGGGCACCTTTGAGCACTCCCAACACGTAAAGTTCCAACAATTGGTAAAGTGAGATAGAGCGTTCATCACCAAATCGAATATCTTGCAAAAATGCCGTGCCTTTTTGAATAAACCCCTTTAGCATTTTGCTAAGGTAAGTATTAAAATGGAGGCTTGCATAAAAGTTAATACCTTCGCCATGTGAAAATTCAAGTGATTTGTATGGGCAAAACACAGCACAGCGCTTTGCGCCAGTGGTTGCCCGAATACACCCAACGCCTTGCGCACTATTGCAAATTTGAGTGGACGGAACTCCCCGAGCTAAAAAACACCAAAAACTTACGGCAAGAAATACAAAAAGAAGAAGAAGGAAAAGTACTATTGAAACAGCTAATACCTTCTGACATTGTTGTGCTTTTTGACGAAAAGGGAGTATCGCATACCTCAAAAGACTTTGCGGTTTTTTTACAAAAGCGCATGAATGCAGGTACCAAAAATTTAGTCTTTGTAATTGGCGGACCGTTTGGATTTTCAGCGCAATTATACCAACGTGCGCAGTACAAAATTTCACTATCTGCCATGACGTTTTCGCACCAAATGGTGCGTATTTTTGTGGCAGAGCAACTCTATCGTGCGTTTTCTATTCTTAAAAACGAACCTTACCATCACGAATGAAAAAACTCATTTTTGCCACACATAACGCCAACAAAGTAAACGAGGTAAAAGCAGTATTCACTTCTCACGTAGTGTTGAGTTTAGCCGAACTGGACCACCACGAAGACATAGCCGAAACAGAAACTACCTTTATAGGGAATGCCCTGCTCAAAGCACGACATGTTTTTGAGGTGTTTAAAACCCCAGTTTTTGCTGATGATAGCGGTTTGGAAGTATTTGCATTGGATGGAGCACCCGGAGTGTATTCGGCACGGTATGCGGGGGAAGAAAAAAATCACACCAAAAACAATGAAAAACTACTGCGCACCCTAGAACACGAAACGCATCGTGAAGCGCAATTCAAAACGGTAATTGCCTATAAAGACGCCACAACAGAACTGACTTTTGAGGGCGTTGTAAAAGGAACGATTGCCCACGGGTGTAGGGGTAAAGGAGGATTTGGCTACGACCCCCTTTTTATTCCCAAGGGATACGATAAAACCTTTGGCGAGCTCCCAAGAGAAGTAAAACTTCAATTAAGCCATCGTAGCCGTGCCATTGCGAAGCTTTATGAGCACTTAAAATCCATAACATAATGTTAATTTTGAGGCAAAACATTGCAGACCCAAACAGAATGCACGTAGTTTGTAATACGATATGAGTAGACGCTTTACGCAAATTATTTTCTTGGTGTGCTGCAGTGCCACATCTTTTGGGCAAGAGGTGATTGGTTTTGTGGAACGTTCCGCCGACCAAAAGCCCATCCCCACCGTGCACATCATCAACCTGAACAAGGTAACCATGGCTATTACCAACAAAGAGGGTAAATTTGTCATAGATGCCGAGGTTAACGATACGCTTTACATGTCGTATTTGGGGTTTAAATCTATAAAAGTGCGGGTATCGAATGACCTTATAAAATACCCCAACACCCGTTTTCAGCTTACCGAACTGGCACTTGCATTGGAAGAAGTAGTGGTTCGACCATACCAACTTACGGGATACTTGGATATTGACGCTCGAAATATCCCCATTAACAGAACTCGTCGATACAATATTCCTGGGTTACCATCTGGCGGTTACGAAGGAGGAAGCAATACACCCCTTGGAGAAATAAATATTTTACAAGCCATCTCTAATCCTGCAGATTTCCTTTATAATATTTTTGGACGTAAACCCAAACAGTTGCGAAAACTAAAAAAAGTTCGTGCCAATAAAGCAATCAGAGACTTACTTGCTGTCAAGTATGACCGAAAAATGTTGGAAGAATTGTTACAACTTGATCGGGTGGATATTGATGAGATCTTGCGAAAATGTAGTTTTTCGGATAGCTTTATCAAAAACGCCAATGACTTGCAAATTCTAGAAGCCATAAGCAGCTGTTACGAAGAGTATAAAGTCCTTAATCGTTAGTAGAAATCTACAAAATCTCTACCTTTGCATTTTGAAATCATATGCTACTAAATAAACTCAGTGCCATTTCTCCGGTTGACGGACGTTACCGCGCCAAAACCAAATCGTTAAGCCCGTATTTTTCAGAATTTGGATTGATTCAATACCGCGTCCGCGTAGAAGTTGAATATTTTATTGCGCTGTGCAAAATCCCATTACCGCAACTTGAGCATTTCCCTACTTCACTTTTTGAGGAATTACGTAGCGTATACCAACATCTTAGTATTGAACAGGCACAAGCCATCAAAGAAATTGAAAAGGTTACCAACCACGATGTAAAAGCCGTTGAGTACTTTTTAAAACAACTTTTTGATGACCTAAATATTAGCGAATACAAAGAGTTTATCCATTTTGGGTTGACTTCGCAAGACATCAACAATACCGCCATTCCGCTTTCTGTAAAAGAAGCCCACGAGAATGTATATCTAAAAGAACTCAATGCAGTATTATTGACATTAGACGAACTCATTGCCCAATGTGCCAATACGCCCATGCTGGCGCGCACCCACGGACAACCTGCCTCGCCCACAAAACTTGATAAAGAATTACAGGTATTTAAGGTCCGTATTGAGGAGCAAGTAGCCCTGTTGAAGCAAGTGCCGATGGCAGCAAAATTTGGTGGGGCAACTGGAAATTACAATGCGCATTATGTTGCCTATCCCAACATAGATTGGAAGGCTTTTGGAACCAAGTTTGTCGAAGAAACTTTAGGATTAAAACACTCTTTCCCAACCACACAAATTGAGCATTACGATCATTATGCTGCCCTTTGCGGTGCACAAAAGCGCATCAATACCATACTCATTGATTTTTGCCGTGATATTTGGACATACATTTCCATGGATTACTTTAAGCAGCAAATCAAAGAAGGAGAAGTGGGTTCATCGGCAATGCCTCACAAGGTAAATCCTATTGATTTTGAAAATGCCGAAGGTAACCTCGGTGTTGCCAATGCGTTACTTTCGCATTTGGCAGAAAAGCTGCCTATTTCCCGTTTGCAGCGCGACCTTACCGACAGTACCGTATTGCGAAATGCCGGTATGCCGTTGGCGCATATCCTCATAAGCTTTGCCTCGCTAACAAAAGGGATGGGCAAATTGTTGGTGAACAAGGAAAAAATTCAATACGATTTAGACCAAAATTGGGCTGTGCTTGCCGAGGCGATACAAACCGTACTGCGCCGTGAGGGCTATTCAAAACCGTATGAGGCCTTAAAAGCACTTACCCGAACAAATGATCGTATTGACGAAAAAGCCATACGAGCGTTTGTCGAAACGCTTGAAGTTTCTGATGCTGTAAAAGAGGAACTTCGCACACTCAGACCTGAAAACTACACCGGGATTTAGAACATTTTTCCAATAGCCTTAGCGGCATTTTCAAGTCCGTTTCCACGCTGAACAAGGTTTGCCAGCAGCATAGCTTTTTCTACCTGCATGTTACGCCCAATAAGCCGTGCCAAAAGAAAACCCCCATCAGCAGCCCCAAAAAAGACGATTTCATCGGGGCGTTCCACAGTTCCCTCTAACACCAATTTCCCAGAATATTGCTTGTCACTCATCACCAAAAGTGGGTCAAAGTTTTTGCTGTCAATTATGGTGCGCACGGTGGCTAACTCAGTAGGAAGTTGCTCGGCGTTTGTTGTCGTTTTGCGAAACATCAATACATTGAGTTTTTGAAAGGAGTTTAAGGCTTCTTGTTCTTCCTGCGTGAGTGCATTATTATCAATCCCCAAAATGGAAGTTGGAATATCAATCACCAAAAAATTGGGGTCTTCGGATTTTGATACATAATATTCTTGAAGGCTAGGCGTGGCGGAGCAACCCACCAACGCCAATAGCAGGATACAAAACCAAAATTTATTCATCTTCTTTTTCATTTAGTTTGCCCAGTTGTTGTCCACCCGGAAGATTCATTTGATTCACAAGTTTGGATATTTGCGTAAGGTCAATATCCCCGCTAAGGCAAAGCAATACCGTTTCGGGCTTGCGGTTGCCAAGTTTGATGTTATCGTTATTAATATCGGTAACAAACATGAGGAGTTCTTTTACCAAATCGTCGTTGCGCCCCGATTTGACGTAAAAATTCACATAGGCTTCTTGGTCGCGAACGCGCATCAATTCTTCCATCTTAACTGACTTGATGTGCTTGTCTACCCAGTGTTGAATTTCGTTAGCGATAGCGTTGCTTTCGGTGGTAATCACTTTAAACGATTCGATGTCCTGAACCAATTTTATAAACTGGTCTGCTTCGGGGTCGTTGGTTTCAATGCTGAGTTTAGCCAGCATTTGAAACATTTTGGGACTGATGGAAAAATAGCTTACACTATCGTCATATTCGTATTTTTCAAATACGTCTTGCCCCCAACTTAGCGAAGCTGTAATAAGGGCAAATAAAATAATCTTCTTTTTCATGTTATTCTGATTTAATGAATTTGTTGGTGGTTTGATTAAAGGTTTCCATGTATGCTACGCCCTGCTTGCCTTTATTTAGGTGCTCGGCAACGCGATACATATTGGCTTTAAATTCTTCAAAAGCGATTTCTTCGGGGCTTGGTTGAGCAGGCAAAAGTGTTTGTTGCACCGCAAAAAATCCAATTACCACCGAAGCTGCCACGGCAGCAACACGAAAATTCAGCCAACGATATTTGGTGCTTTTTGGCGTAAATTCCCCTTCAAAACGTTGTGTGCGTTCTCTAGAAATAGCCGTAAAATAAGGTTTGTATGGTGCTAAATTATCATCAACCGAGGGTTGTGAAAAATAAGCAGCAAGTGCCTTTTCTTGCTCCAATGTTGTTTTGCCTTCAAAATAAAGGTCTATCCACTTATGAACCTGTTTCAATTCCATGACTGTGTGCTTTGATGAGTTGTTTTCTAATTGTTTTTCTGGCACGCGAAAGCGCTACCCTAACCGCGCCTTCCGAAAGCTCCATGATTTGGGCAATGGTTTCAAAATCGTATTGCTCTACATCGCGAAGCTGTACTACCATTTTTTGTTGCTCGGGCAAGGTTTCCATAAAGGCAAATACTTGCGCCACGCTGTCGCGGTTGTCAATTTGCTTATCCAAAGAAGTAGCTGCTTTGTCGTGTTGCACATGAACCATACGCAACTGGCTCGCCTGCTTT
>JBMYLU010000034.1:0-5106 GCA_049596595.1 Flavobacteriaceae bacterium
GTCCAAATCAAAAATCACACCTTTGATATTAGGGTTGGTATCTAGACCGCACCTTAGGACTTCAAGCATCAAAACCGGTACGATCTTCCGAATTGATATCACAAGAAGCGCCACATGAGAACGCATAGAAGCCGAGAACTTTTCTTCAAAAAGTTCCATCTCTTTGGCGATAGGCTGTTTGAGTTGCGCTACAATTTTCATTGGGGCATAAAGATACGCTTTCGTGCGTTAGCAAACGTAATTTACTGATTTTGAATTATGAAATGGATTTATTTGCCAATTGACCGCAGGCCGCGTCGATATCTTTCCCTCTAGAGCGACGAATGGTAACAGGGATGTGGTGTTTGCTCAAGGCTTCCACATAACGGTCAATAGCAGTGGCATCGGCTTGTGCAAAGTTATCGTTTCCAACAGGGTTGTATTCTATCAAATTTACCTTTGAAGGCGTATGTTTACAAAAACGCACCAACGCCCTCACCTCCTCAGAAGTATCGTTTATGCCTTTCCACACCACATATTCATAAGTAACCCGCTCCTTCGTTTTGGCATACCAATACTGTATGGCTTCTTGCAAAATTGTTAGCGGAAAATTTTTTGTAAATGGCATGATAACATTTCGGGTTTCTTCAACGGCACTGTGCAGCGAAACAGCGAGTTTAAATTTTGGATGCTCATCTGCCATTTTCACAATCATTTTGGGAATTCCAGAAGTAGAAACCGTAATGCGTTTTGGCGACATCCCCATACCCTCTGGGCTTGTAATTTTAGCAATGGCCGCCATAACGTTAGGGTAATTCATCATGGGCTCGCCCATTCCCATAAAAACAATATTAGACAACGGACGGTTAAAGTGCTCAGTACTTTGGCGATTTAGCGTAGCTACTTGATCAAAAATTTCGTCGGGATTAAGGTTTCGCATACGCTTTAGTTGTGCCGTGGCACAAAACGTACAGTCCAAACTACATCCTACCTGACTCGACACACAAGCAGTGCTGCGTGTATCTGTAGGAATTAAAACCGATTCTACAATTTTACCATCGTGGAGGCGAACCGCATTTTTTAGGGTACCGTCGTTGCTCTGTTGCACTTGGGCAATATCGGTATGATTAATACTAAAATGTTCAGCAAGTAAGGCTCGGTGCTCCTTCGACAAATTTGTCATTTGATCAAAGTCTGTGGCAGCTTTTTGCCAAAGCCACTCATATACCTGATTCCCACGAAATGCAGGCAGCCCGTGTTCCACAAAAAAAGAACGAAGTTCCTCCTTAGTGCGTCGGCGGATATCTTTCCGAACCCCGCTCATATGCTGCTACAGTATTAGCATCGCATCTCCGTAGGAATAGAAGCGATACTTTCGGCTTACCGCCTCATCGTAGGCGCGTTTCATAAAATCGTGCCCAGCAAAAGCAGAAACCATCATTAGTAGCGTTGACTTTGGCAAGTGGAAGTTTGTTACCATAGCATCCCCGATTTTAAAGTCATATGGTGGAAAAATAAACTTATGCGTCCATCCCTGATATGGATTCAACAAATCACTTGAAGAAACCGAGGTTTCTAAGGCACGCATAGAGGTTGTTCCAATAGCACACACACGATTTCCGGATGACTTTGCTTTGTTTACAAGCGCAGCAGCGTGCTCATCAATGACAAGTTCTTCAGAGTCCATTTTGTGTTTAGACAAATCTTCAACCTCAACAGGGTTAAAGGTTCCCAAGCCCACATGCAGCGTAATCTCAGCCAAATCAACGCCTTTAATTTCAAGTCGTTTCAACACATGCTTTGAAAAGTGAAGTCCTGCTGTTGGTGCTGCCACAGCACCCTCGTGTTTGGCATAAATAGTTTGGTAGCGTTCTCTATCAAACTTTTCTTCAGGTCGTTTTATGTATTTGGGAAGTGGCGTTTGCCCTAACTCTTTGAGCTTTGCTCTGAATTCATCATAGCTCCCGTCAAACAAAAAGCGTAGCGTTCTTCCACGCGATGTAGTGTTGTCAATAACCTCGGCAACCAAGGTCTCGTCATCACCAAAATACAGTTTGTTCCCAATTCGGATTTTTCGTGCCGGGTCTACCAACACATCCCAAAGGCGTTGTTCTTTGTTTAATTCTCTCAGCAAAAACACTTCAATTTTTGCTCCGGTTTTTTCTTTATTACCCAAAAGACGCGCAGGGAATACCTTAGTATTATTCAAAACCATCACATCGCCTTCGTCAAAATAATCGGTGATATCCTTAAAAAGCTTGTGCTCAATGGTTTGAGTTTCCCGGTGCAATACCATCAGCTTGGATTCATCGCGGTGCTCTGCAGGGTGTTCGGCTAATAACTCTTGGGGAAGATTAAAATTAAAATGTGAGAGTTTCATAAAAAATAAACAAAGGCGCAAATATACAGTTTGCGCATAGGGCTTGTCAAGTGTTTAGCCAATTATTTAACAGCCGTTACAGCAAACCCCAAATGACCGAGATCCTCCCAAAATGTTGGATAAGACTTACTTACCACTTCTGCGTCATTTATTCGAATGGGATCTAAGAGTCCTAGCGGCGCAAATGCCATTGCCATGCGATGGTCGTGATAGGTGTCAACGGCAACATCTTTAACTATAGGATTTTTACGTGCTGCCAAATGCAATGACGTGTCCGTAATACGAATATCGGCACCCAATTTTGTAAGTTCCGTATGTAGTGCCACCAACCTGTCCGTCTCTTTAATTTTAAGGGTATGAAGTCCTGTCAACTCACACGAAACGCCCAATCCAAAACAGCTCACAGCAATGGTTTGTGCAATGTCGGGAGCCTTTATCAAATCGAGTGCAATGTGTGCTTGAACGTCTCCTGTTTTGGACAAGTGCAATGTATTTCCCTCAAAAGTTGAGGAAACACCCAGTTGTTTATAAATATCCACCAAAACACTATCGCCTTGAAGGCTATCTGCCACATAATTTTTTATCGAAATAGAGGCGTTATCAGCCAATGCCGCCATACTAAAATGATACGAGGCAGAACTCCAATCCGACTCCACTTCAACCGTTTTTGATGTACTATTTTCTTGAGGAAAAACACGAATCTTTTGCCCTTTAAATTCAGTGCGAATACCCACATTTTGCAACAACGCACAAGTCATGTTGATATACGGAATAGAGGTAATCTCTCCCACCAAATGAATGGTAAGCCCGTTAGGTAATTTTGGTGCGATAAGCATCAACGAAGTGATGTATTGACTGCTCACATTAGCAGCAAGTTCTACCCGTTCGGTTTCTATTTTTTTCCCCTTTATACGCAAAGGCGGATAACCCTCGTTTTTGACATACGTAATATCGGCACCAATGGCACGCAGGGCATCTACCAAAATTTTGATAGGGCGCTCTTGCATGCGTTTAGAGCCTGTTAGTGTTTTCTCTACTCCCGGGGTAGTCGCGAAATACGAAGTCAAAAAACGCATGGTAGTACCCGCATGACCAATATCTATGGTTTCTTCTGTAGCTGTCAACCCCTGCTGCATAGCTTGGGTGTCATCGGAGTTTGACAGATTCAAAAGTGTGATTCCAGGAAATAGCGCTTGTAAAATCAACAGCCTATTGGATTCACTTTTAGAACCCGTAATGGTGCAACGCCCCTGCAAATGTTGCGAAGCGTGTGTGAGGCGCAAAGTACTCATGAACGTAGTTTTGGATTGTTGTGATGACGAGAATGATCGCGCTTTGTTTTTAGGTCTAGTTTTTTGTCAAAGGCAGCTTGCAAATCGGTTTCGGTTTGATTTGCCAAACACAACAGTACAAAAAGCACGTCTGCGAGTTCTTCGCCCAAGTCGTTGTCTTTGTCACTCTCTTTTTCGGACTGTTCACCATAGCGACGTGCAATAATACGTGCCACTTCGCCAACCTCCTCAGTCAACTGCGCCATATTTGTAAGCTCGTTAAAATAACGCACCCCGTGAGTCTTAATCCAATCGTCTACAGCCTTTTGCGCATCTTGAATATTCATAAATCTTTGTTTTTTGAATCGATAACAATCGTTACGGGACCATCATTTACCAAATCAATTTGCATATCAGCCCCAAAAATACCGCAGCGCACGGGTTTTCCCATGGCTACTGTGGCTTTTTCTAAAAAAAGCGCATAAAGAGGAACGGCAATATCGTGCGTAGCCGCATCACTATACGAAGGTCTATTGCCTTTTTTGGTTTGGGCGAACAATGTAAACTGACTTACCACCAAAAGTTCACCATCAACATCTAGAACGCTTTTATTCATCACCCCATTTTCATCATTGAAAATACGCATACAGGTGATTTTTTTAACAAGCCACAGCAAGTCTTCTTCCGTATCGCCATGCGTAATTCCCAACAGCACCACCAATCCTGTTCCGATGCGCTCCACATGGGTTTTGTTAGCGGTTACTTGCGCCCTTGTTACACGTTGTAGTACAGCTCTCATGCGTCCCAAAAATCTGTTCGGTAGTGGGTGTCATCCCCCTCCAAAATTTGCACATAACTTTTATAGCGAGAAGCTGCAATTAATCCATTTTCTATAGCGCTTTTAACCGCACATTTGGGTTCTCCCACGTGCAAACAATTGTTAAACTTACATTGGTCTTTGAGTTCAAAAAACTCACGAAAGTAGTCACCAACTTCTTCAGGTTCCATATTCACAACACCAAACCCACGGATACCGGGCGTGTCTACAATACGTGCGCCAAAATCCAAATCGTGCATTTCGGCAAAAGTAGTCGTATGCTGCCCCTGTTGGTGTTGGGTAGAAATTTCCGCAGTTTTGATGTTGATTTCTGGTGCCAGACTGTTCACCAAGGTTGATTTCCCCACACCACTATGTCCCGAAAGCATACAGGTTTTTCCGCTCATCAACGCTTTAACTTTATCCAAATGGGTACCCTTCAACGCCGAAATTTCTAAACAGGCATAGCCAATATCCTTATAAATCTCCATCAATTTGTGTAATTGATGCATCTCTTGCTCAGAATAGGTGTCCTCTTTATTAAAGAGCAACACAGTTTCTATTTCGTATGCTTCGGCGGTTGCCAAAAAGCGGTCGATAAACGCGGGATAGGTAGGCGGATTATTGAGCGTAACCAACAAAAAAGCAACATCGATATT
>JBMYLU010000034.1:5116-7353 GCA_049596595.1 Flavobacteriaceae bacterium
AATAATGTGAATTTGTTTGGACAAATTCACAGATTTACGCACGATGTAATTCTTGCGCTCATGAATGTGCGTGATTATACCCTGCACACCCTCTTGAGTGTTTTTGAGGGTGGCATCGACCACATCGCCAACAGCAACGGGACTTGTGCTTGTAAGTCCTTCAATACGGAATTTTCCTTTGATGCGACAGGGAATAAGCTCCCCTTCATCATCTTTTATATGATACCAGCTACCCGTCGATTTGTACACCACACCAGTCATGTAGCCAAAATAACGGATTTTTGGTTCATAGGCACTATGCGTTGATTATCTGCTCTTGGTGGTTGATAGATTCTTGGTGAATCGCCTTAAAGATGCGTAAGATAAACTCCTCGCTTAATCCTTTTTCGTCGCCATCAAGAATCATTTTACCCAAAATTTCATTCCAACGTTTTGATTGCAAGACTGCCACGTTGTGGTCCTTTTTGAGCGCACCAATTTCATTGGCAACCTTCATGCGTTTGCTAAGGCTTTCCAGTAAACCGGCATCAATCACATCAATTTGTGTGCGTAAGGTGTTGAGTTTGTTTTTGTACTCCGCATCATCGTCCGTTTCTTTTCGGATTTTCAAATCTTCCATCATCTGAACAAGAGTATCTGGAGTAATTTGCTGTGCAGCATCACTCCACGCATTGTCTGGATCCCAATGGGTTTCTACCATCAATCCATCAAAATTCAAATCCAATGCCGTTTGGCAAATGTCTTGGATAATATCCCTTCGTCCTGCAATGTGGGATGGGTCACAAATTAGGGGTAAATCTGGGAAGCGGTTTTGCAACTCCACTACAATTTGCCACTCTGGGTTATTGCGATATTTTGTTTTCTCATAGGCCGAAAACCCGCGGTGAATAACCCCAAGGTTCTTGATATTGGCGGTGTGCAAACGCTCAATGCCCCCTAGCCAAAGGGACAAATCAGGATTTACAGGATTTTTTACCAATACAATTTTGTCAGTGCCTTCAAGGGCATCGGCAATTTCTTGTACGATAAATGGACTCACTGTAGAACGTGCGCCAATCCATAAAATATCAATATCGTGCTCTAAAGCAAGTTTCACATGCGCTGCATTAGCAACCTCTGTGGCAATAAGCAAGCCCGTTTCTTCCTTCACACGCTGTAGCCATTTTAACCCAATTGCACCTACTCCCTCAAAGTTTCCGGGGCGTGTGCGTGGCTTCCAGATACCAGCACGAAATGCCGTTACGTCGGTGTCTTTGAGTTGGTGTGCAATTTTTAGCACTTGTTCTTCGGTTTCAGCGCTACAAGGCCCTGCAATTACAAGGGGGTGGTCAAGCCCAAAATCGTTGAGCCATTGACGTATTTGTGGATTATTTTCCATGGGTATTTATTTACGGTCTAAAATTGTTCCTATTTTATTTATATTTTTCATTTCTAAAAGCAGTTCCTCAACGGCATCTGCCTCCAATTTTTCTTTGAATGCGTTCAGGTTGGAAATGTACTCATTTAGTGTTTCCAAAACGTTATGCTTGTTTTGCATAAAAATGGGCATCCACATTTCCGGTGAACTTTTGGCAAGGCGTACCGTGGACGCAAATCCACTACCTGCCATATCAAAGATGTTTTGCTCATCGGTTTCTTTTTCCAAAACCGTTTTTCCAAGCATAAAAGAGGTGATATGCGACAAATGCGACACGTAGGCAATGTGCCTATCGTGAGCAATGGGGTCCATGTGGCGCACCACCATATTGAGTTTTTTAAGAAGATTTTCGGCGCGTTCTAGCACATCCGGACGGGTTTGCGCCACCTCGCAAAGCATGATTGTTTTGCCCTCATACAGGTTTGGAATCGCCGCATCGGGACCTGAAAATTCAGTACCGGCAATAGGGTGTGCTGCCAAAAATTGGTTGCGTTTGGGGTGATTTTTCACTGCCTCGCAAATGGCTGCTTTAGTCGATCCAAAATCCATTACGACTGTATTCGCTCCAATATTATCTAAAATTTGTGGCAAAAGCGATGCAATCGCTGCCACAGGAATCGACACAAATACCCAATCGCTGTTGTCAAGTTTGTCTAGGCTTCCTTTTTGATGAATAAGCCCAAGCTCCAAAGCACGATCTAGGGTGCTTTCTTTTCGGCTGATACCCTCCAAAACTGCTTCGGGAAATAAGCGCTGCACATCTAACGAAAGTGAGCCGTTCATTAATCCAATACCTACAAAACTTATTTTCATAAGGCAA
>JBMYLU010000035.1:0-7317 GCA_049596595.1 Flavobacteriaceae bacterium
ATGCACTTTGGGTGCAAGTTTTGCCAAGGCATGAATACCGTTTTGAAAATCTTCTTGTTGTGATTCCAACACAAAAGCAACATTGGCAGCTAAGGGTGCTGTGTTAAACCCTGAAACAAAAATACCTTTGGGTGTGGTATTAGGATTTGCTATTACGTCGTAGGGACGCTGCTTAATAAACGGCCAACAACCCGAAGCCAACAACAGGGATTTCACCTCATCGGCAGATAGTTTTTCTAGGGCAGCCACCTTGTGTTTAGTAGCCTTATCTTTTCCGTCGGACTCAAATTCGATTGCCAGAATACGACGCTTAGCGCCACGCACAATTTTTGTCAGTGTTCCGCTAACAGGGGAAACAAATTGAATTTCAGGATGAGCTTTGGAATAGAATACGGGTTGCCCAAGGGTAACTTTTTCACCCTCCTTAACTACCATTTTAGGCACAACACCATGGAAGTCGTCGGGGTAAACAGTAAAGTTGTTCGAAGTTTTATGTTTTGAAAATTCTTTAGCGGCATCACCTTTTAAAGGGATATTCAAGCCTTTTTTGAGGGTTATGTCAGCGGACATAGAGTGGTTGTTTTTGCTGTGCAAATGTAAGGTATGAGACGTAAAAAGTAAAGCAATATCCAGTATAAATATTTAATTTTATGAACCGTAAATATGTTTGTTTAACTTTGATTCGTTAATCATTTCGGACAACTGATTTTACATATCTGAAAAACGAACAGAAAACCAAAATGCCTTGAAAGTAAATCTTAAACAAAATTTGTTTTTATTGCTGCTGAGTACCAATGGGTTAGCGCAGTTTTTAACTGAATTTTCGCCACCGGAACACATTAAAACCGTGATGTTGTATGCCAACGAACAGTCCACATCACTACCCACAGTACCCCTAAATGGCACGATTACATTGCACTTTGATGATTTGAATGCCGATGACAGCGTGTATTATTACACGATAGAACGCGCAAATGCCCACTGGGAAAAAAGCGATTTGTTTAAGCCCGATTATATGCAGGGATACGATGACGTGCGCATACAGCAATACGACTACTCGCTGGGGACATTGGAGACCTACATACATTACACACTCCAACTACCAAATGCACAAACGCGTATTACCAAAAGTGGAAATTATTTTTTAAACATTTGGGACGATGATCGCAATTTGGTCATACAAAGGCGCTTTTTGGTCGTGGACGAAATCACTTCTGTTGGCGTTCAAGTGAAGCGTGCGCAAACCATTGAAGATATAGACACACACCAAAGCGTACATTTTAGACTCTCTACAGAGGGGTTAAACCTACGTGTTCCTGAAGAACAGCTTGCTCTTTTTGTGGTGCAAAATCAACAATGGCAAACGTGGCGACCTGCCGGAAATGCCACATACACGCTAGGAAACACACTGGAATTTACCTATAAACCCGAAACCCTTTTTGAAGCCGGTAACGAATATCACTTTTTTGAAACGCAAGACATTCGCGGCGGTGGTGGGAATGTAGCCTATGTGTTACGCGATAGCTTGTTTACCTCTATTTTGGCGCCACAATGGGTGCGTGCAGGGCGACCCTACACCTATGCGCCAGATATTAATGGCGATTTTCGCATCAATACCTTTCAGGGAAGAAATCCACAAACCGAATCCGATTACAGCAATGTGGTGTTTTCGCTATTTGCTGAAGATTTTTTATTTGACGCCGACCATTTTGTGGTAGGTGATTTTAACCAACATATCATCAGCGATGAAAACAAACTTGAATTTAACGCTGAAACCGAGCGTTTTGAAACCACGATTTTACTCAAACAAGGGATTTACAACTACAAATTTGTGAGCAGAGACCTTGAGGGAAATGCCTACACCAATTTAATTTCGGGGAGCTATTGGCCTACTGAAAACACCTATTGGGTGCTTGTGTATTACCGCCCCCTAGGGGCACGCTGCGATGAACTTATCGCTGTTGGCAGTGCAAACGCAAAAGATATTGAGTTATAAAACTGCCATGGAAGCAGGTGATTTTAAGGAGCAAAAAATGTATTGAGAACTTGTTTTATGTAAATTTTTAATTCTCGATACTAATTTCACTCGAATTGACAAAATTTACTACCTTTATGCCTATGATTCAACAAGTAACGCAAGGGATTCGTATTTCAGTCGTTTCGTTTTTTGAGGGCACCTACTTCAAAAATTATCGGCTGCACTTTTCTTTTGGTTACCGCATTTCCATTTCCAATCAAGGAAAAGACATCGTGCAATTACAATCTAGGCACTGGAAAATTTTTGATGCGTTAAAAGCCACCTCTTTTGTTGATGGCGAAGGCGTTGTGGGAAAAAAACCGGTGATTAAACCCGGGCAAGTGTACACCTACCAATCGGGATGCTTGTTGTCTTCCCCGCTTGGTGCCATGCAAGGGCATTATAACATGATTAATCTTGCCACCACTAAAAAATTCCGAGCTTACATTCCTAAATTCGAGCTCAACCCACCGTTTGCATTAAACTAAATCCCTAAATACTATGCTATGTCAAATTTCACATTTACCGCACCCAAACCTGTAAATGAGCCTGTACGCAATTACCTAAAAGGAAGTCCAGAACGCAAAGAAGTACTTGCCACTTACAAAGAGATGTACAGCACGCCCGTTACTGTTCCGCTTTACATTGGCGCAGAAAAAATCATAACCAAAACGCGGGCAAATATGTCCCCACCGCATGATCACAAACATTCTTTAGGTACCTACAGTTTGGCAGAAAAAGAACATGTGAACGATGCCATTGCTGCGGCTTTGACGGTAAAAAACGATTGGGAAAACACCGCATTTGAACACCGTGCTTCTGTTTTTTTAAAAGCCGCTGACCTCATTGCAGGACCTTATCGCGCCAAAATAAATGCCGCTACCATGTTGGCGCAATCCAAAAACATTTTTCAAGCTGAAATTGATGCTGCCTGTGAATTTGCTGATTTTTTACGGTTTAATGCAGCCTTTGCTGCGGATATTTATGCGCAACAACCAATTCAAGGGGAAGGGGTTGTAAACAGGCTGGAGTACCGTGCACTCGAAGGTTTTGTGTATGCGGTTACCCCCTTCAATTTTACAGCAATTGCTGGAAATATCTGTGCTGCGCCTGCCCTAATGGGGAATGTGGTGGTATGGAAACCTAGCGACCACCAAATGTTTTCTGCAAAGGTCATCATGGATATTTTTGAAGAAGCAGGAGTTCCTGCCGGCGTTATCAATCTTGTGTCGGGCGATCCCATAATGATTTCGGATATTGCACTGGCACACCCAAACTTTGCTGGATTACATTTTACAGGCTCTACAGAAGTCTTTAAAAACTTGTGGCAACAGATTGGAAACAACCTTACCGCCTACCAAAACTATCCCCGAATTGTGGGCGAAACTGGAGGGAAAGATTTTATTTTTGCGCATCACACCGCCGATGTTCCTACCGTGGTTACCGCTATTACCCGTGGTGGCTATGAATTTCAAGGACAAAAATGCTCTGCAGCATCACGGATTTATTTACCTAAATCTATAGCGGATGCGGTTCTTGAGGGTGTCATCGAAAACATCAACAGTTTTTCCATCGGCTCTCCCGAGGACATGAACAATTTTATAACCGCCGTAATTCACGAGCGGTCTTTTGACAAACTCGTTAGCTATGTTGAGCAAGCCAAAAAAGATAAAGACGTAGCGGTTTTGGCTGGAGGAACCTATGATAAAAGCACTGGATATTTTGTGCATCCCACTCTTTTAAAAACCACAAATCCGCACTACACCACCATGGAAACCGAGCTTTTTGGACCTGTGGTAACGGTTTATGTGTATGAAGATTCGGACTGGGAAGCCACGCTAGAATTGGTAAATACCACTTCGGAATATGGACTTACGGGAGCGATTATTGCACAAGACCGTATGTTTATTGAAAAAGCCACGGCAAGATTGCGCCATGCCGCAGGGAATTTTTATATCAACGACAAGCCCAGTGGTGCTGTTGTAGGGCAACAACCTTTTGGGGGAAGTCGTGCTTCGGGAACAAACGACAAAGCCGGCTCAACGTTAAACCTGTTGCGTTGGGTGTCGCCACGGCTCATTAAGGAAACCCTTGTTCCGGCTACCGACTACCGCTATCCCTGTATGGATTAAAGCGGCATATACACCACCTTTTTGGTTTCAAAAAAGGGTTCTTCAAAATAGTGTGATAGATTGTAGGTCTCTGCCTTTGGGAAAGGGGCTAGCTCTTCTGCTAAATCGCCACCTTTGAGGTATAAAATTCCGTTGGCACGTGAGTGCTTGTGATTGGTACTTATTTTCTTCTCAACCCAAGGCACAAAACGCTCCATTCGGGTAACGGCACGACTCACCACAAAATCAAAAACGCCCTCAACATCTTCGGCGCGTTGGTGAAATGCTTTCACGTTGTTTAGTTCAAGTGCATTGGCAACTGCCTTGACCACTCTAATCTTTTTTCCGATAGAATCCACCAGCGTAAACTGTACTTCGGGGAACAATATCGCTAGGGGTATTCCGGGAAAACCGCCTCCAGTACCCACATCCAAAATTTTGGCACCCGAGTGGAAGGCTTGGGTTTTTGCAATACCCAGCGAATGCAACACATGACGTGTGTAAAAGTGCTCCATATCGGTACGTGAAATGACATTAATGCGCTGATTCCAATCCGTATAAAGCGGCAGTAAGGCTTCAAATTGCTCCTTTTGGTGGGTAGTGAGTTGCGGA
Source organism: Flavobacteriaceae bacterium (assembly GCA_049596595.1). GTDB lineage: Bacteria > Bacteroidota > Bacteroidia > Flavobacteriales > Flavobacteriaceae > UBA7446. The sequence continues at coordinate 4,741 of JBMYLU010000035.1, forward strand.
AAATGATTAAAAATAGCTGATACCATAGAATATGCGCAAAAATACGGAAGCTAATGATTAAAATCCTATGGGAATAAAAAAGCAGGGAGTATATTTGGCGAAAATTTTACACTATGAGTCATCCCTTGTCGGAACGTATTAAAAGTTTGCCTGCATCGGCTACCCTTGCCATGGCGGCAAAAGCACGAGAGCTAAGAAACGAAGGCAAAGATATTATTGGGCTTAGTCTTGGTGAACCGGACTTTAACACTCCGGAATTTATCAAAGAAGCAGCTATTGAAGCCATCAACGCAGACTATAACGCCTACACCCCCGTAGACGGCTATGCGGAACTCAAAGAGGCTATCTGTACCAAATTTAAGCGCGACAACGGATTGGAATACGCCCCTAGCCAAATTGTGGTTTCAACGGGAGCAAAGCAATCTATCGCCAATGTGGTACAGGTACTTGTAAATCCTGGCGACGATGTGTTGTTGGTAGCCCCCTATTGGGTAAGCTACTCGGCTATGGTAACCCTAGCCGAAGGCAACCCTATTGAAATTCGTTCAGGTATTGAAACCGATTTTAAAATCACCCCCGAACAATTGGAGGCTGCCATTACACCCAAAACAAAATTGGTGATGCTCAATTCGCCCAACAACCCTAGCGGTTCGGTGTACTCTAAAGCAGAGTACGAAGCCCTAGCTGCTGTGTTGGAAAAGCATCCGAATATCTATGTGATGTCTGACGAAATTTATGAGCACATCAATTACGATGGCATTACGCCCTTTAGCTTTGCTGCCATTCCAAGTATGTATGATCGCACCGTTACCGTAAACGGACTTGCCAAAGCCTTTGCCATGACGGGTTGGCGTATTGGTTATCTGGGAGGTCCGGAATGGATTGCCAAAGCCTGTACCAAAATGCAAGGTCAAGTAACCAGTGGCACAAACTGTATTGCGCAACGCGCAGCCATCACCGCCGTATTGGCACCTGTGAGTAAAATCAAATACATGGTAGATGAGTTTGATTTTCGCAGAAAACGCATCATTGACTTACTGCAAGACATTGAAGGTTTTGAAGTCAATGTGCCTAAAGGAGCGTTTTATGTGTTCCCAGATATCTCTTCGTTTTTTGGTAAAAAATTAAAAGGGAAATTGATTGAAAACGCATCGGATTTTGCGATGTTTTTATTGGAAGAAGCCCTAGTAGCTACCGTTACTGGTGATGCCTTTGGTTGTCCAAACAACATTCGTATTTCCTATGCGGCTTCGTTGGAAGAAATCGAGGAAGCGGTACGCCGTATTCGTGAAGCTATAGCGTAAGTAGTACTTGACAGAATTATGAATTACTTAATTACGAATGGGGTAATTGGGTGTAGATTGCGCTATCTTTCGTAGTTAAGAATGTACAATTTGTATGACTGCGTTACTAAACTTATCAAATAGCTAGGTTTCAATACGCCCACCATAAAGGATACGCAACACATACATTTAAATGCGTTTAATGGAAGATTTTAAAGCATCTAGTGCTTCCGCCAGTAGTAGGGCGTCAATAAAATAAGTACGGTAAAGAGTTCTAGCCTACCCAAAAGCATTAGCAACGCGCACCACCATTTTCCAAATGTGGGTAGAGATGCGTATGTCGACGCTGGACCAACATCGCCTAAACCAGGACCCACGTTTCCAAGTGAAGCCGCAGCACTACCAATAGCCGTAGTAAAATCCAATCCTAAAACACTAAGTACACCAGCCCCAATGATGAACAAAATCATGTACAAAATAAAAAATGCGAGTACATTATAGACAATTGATTGCTCAATAGTTATTTTGTTCAATCTAACCATAAGAATGGCATTTGGGTGTAGCGCGCGTTTAAACTCTAAAAAGCCATTTTTAATAAGGATTAAATGGCGCATTACTTTTACACCACCCGAGGTAGAACCCGTTGAACCCCCTAAAAACATCAGCCCAAAAAAGAGCATGGTTACAAAAGGAGACCACGCCGTAAAGTCAGCAGTAACCAAACCCGTTGTAGTAATAACTGCTACCACCTGAAACAGTGCGTGTCTAAAGGATTGCTCCCAACTACTTAATAGCGAAGTTTCGGCATTTGTGTAGCCTTGATGTCTAAGAATGGAAAGCAATACAATAAGTACAAAAACACCTATAAAACCCACATACCACCTAAATTCTGTATCTGCAAAAATCCGCTTGAACTTGCCTTTGATAGCATAGTAGAGCAAAACGAAGTTACTTCCAGCCAAAAGCATGAAAAATACTGTTATATACTGAATAAGGGGTATATCGTTCCAATAGCCCAAGCTAGCATCCTTAGTTGAAAATCCTCCAGACGCCATAGTGCTCATAGCATGATTTATGGCATCAAAAACGGGCATCCCCGAAAAGGACAATAACAATGCGTTTGCGACAGTAAGCCCTACATAAATAAACCACAATCTTTTGGCAGTATCACTGATTCTAGGATGTAATTTATCGCCTCCCAAAACAGGAGCCTCAGCACTAAAAAGCTGCATACCCCCTATGCCTAACAACGGTAAAATAGCAATTGCCAACACGATAATTCCCATACCGCCCA
>JBMYLU010000036.1:0-7303 GCA_049596595.1 Flavobacteriaceae bacterium
CTAGTTTGGGTTGATACAGCACAGAAACATCAAGGGAAATTTCCAAACCGTTGGAGGAAAGTACGCGCATGCCACTTTCGAATTCTTCTTGTTGCTTGATGTTGTAAATGTATACCCTATTCCATGGTGCTATAATGTGAAATCCTTCTCCGAGGGGAGCTTCGTCTGTAACGGTACCCCCGCCAAAACGCTCCCACACTACACCGGCTTCTCCATACCCGATATTTACAGAAGATTTTGAAATAAAAATGATACCAACTAAAATTAAAACGACTACAGGGAGTCCGAGTTTTGGGAGTTTATTCATGATTTTTGATTTAAGTTAACATACCGCCGTCCACATTTACGACCTGACCGGTAATATACGCAGATAAATCGGAGGCTAAAAATAAGCACGCGTTTGCTACATCTTCGGGAGTTCCACCGCGTTTTAATGGAATTCCAGCACGCCATTGCGCAACAACGTCCTCTGAGAGCTTTCCCGTCATTTCGGTTTCAATAAAACCGGGCGCAATCACATTGGAACGAATATTTCGAGAACCCAATTCCAGCGCAACTGATTTCGAAAAACCGATAATTCCTGCTTTTGAAGCAGCATAATTGGCTTGTCCAGCATTTCCTTTTACCCCTACTACAGAGCTCATGTGGATAAGGCTACCGTGACGTTGCTTAAGCATCGTGCGTTGCACAGCTTTGGTCATGTTAAACACTGACTTCAGGTTTACCTCGATAACCGTATCAAAATCTTCCTCAGAAATGCGCATGAGCAAGTTGTCTTTTGTGATTCCAGCGTTGTTGATAAGCACATCTATAGAACCAAATTCCGCAACCACATCAGCAGCAAGCTGCTGCGCCGATTCAAAATTGGCAGCGTTAGACTGATACGCTTTTGCTTTTACACCCAAAGCCAACAGTTCCTTTTCCAATTCCTCAGCAGGACCTGCCGAAGAACTGTACGTAAAAGCTACATTGGCTCCTGCTTTAGCAAATGCTTGAGCAATTCCTTTACCAATACCTCTGCTGGCACCAGTGATAATAACGTTTTTTCCTTTTACTAAATCCATACTTATGCTAATGCTTGTGCAACAGTTTTTCCAATGGCAGCAGGCGAATCCACTACGTGGATGCCACATGCTTTCATAATCGCTTTTTTGGCTTCGGCGGTGTCTTCTGCGCCCCCTACAATGGCTCCAGCGTGTCCCATCGTTCGTCCTTTAGGTGCTGTTTCACCAGCAATAAAACCAACCACTGGCTTTGGATTGCCTTGCTCCTTAATCCATTTTGCGGCATCGGCTTCTAGCTGACCGCCAATTTCACCAATCATTACAATACACTCGGTTTCATCGTCTTCCATAAGAAGTTGAACGGCATCCTTGGTCGTAGTACCGATAATAGGATCGCCACCAATACCAATGGCTGTAGTAATCCCAAACCCTTCTTTAACCACCTGATCGGCAGCCTCATAGGTTAACGTACCCGACTTCGAAACAATACCCACTTTGCCCTTCTTAAATACAAACCCGGGCATAATTCCCACTTTGGCTTCTTCGGGCGAAATTACCCCAGGGCAGTTTGGTCCCACCATGCGACAGTCTTTGTCTTTAAGGAATTGCATCACTTTTGCCATATCGTTTACTGGAATCCCTTCTGTAATGGTAATAATAACTTTAATTCCGGCTTCGGCAGCTTCCATGATGGCATCTGCAGCAAAGGCTGGGGGTACAAAAATGATTGTGGTATCGGCTTGTACTTTTTCTACGGCCTCGGCAACAGTGTTAAAAACGGGTTTTCCCAAATGGGTTTGCCCGCCTTTTCCAGGGGTTACACCTCCCACCACATTGGTGCCATAATCAATCATTTGACCTGCGTGGAAAGTTCCTTCGCCTCCAGTGAAACCTTGCACTATAATTTTGGATGTTTTGTTTACTAATACGCTCATGTTATTCTTTAACTCGTTCTATGTATGTTCCTTTTTCGGTGTCTACTTTTATTTTGTCGCCCTCATTGATAAACAATGGCACATTTATCGTGGCTCCTGTTTCTGCCGTAGCGGGTTTAGTGGCATTGGTCGCTGTGTTTCCTTTTACACCGGGCTCGGTATGCGTAATTTTCAAAACTACACTTGCTGGCATTTCAACAGATAAAGGACTATTGTCTTCAGTATTCATCATTACGGTGACAATTTCACCTTCTTTCATCAATTTAGGTTGATCCAAAATACTTTCCTGAAGTTCAATTTGATTGTAATCCTCCGTGTTCATAAAGTGAAACGTATCCCCCTCAGCGTAGAGAAACTGATACTTGCGGGTTTCTACACGAACGTCTTCAATTTTATGCCCTGCAGAAAAGGTGTTGTCGACCACTTTTCCAGAAGTGACACTTTTTAGTTTTGTGCGTACAAACGCAGGTCCCTTGCCGGGCTTTACGTGCAAAAATTCAATGATTTTATAGATGTCGTTGTTAAAGTGAATGCAAAGCCCTTTACGAATATCTGATGTTGTTGCCATAATTAGTTTTGAATATACCCTTTCATAATACCGCGTTGCGATTGTCTAATAAATTGTAGGATATCATCACGCTCTGTTGATGCCTCCATTTCTGCCTCAATAATTTGTGTAGCCTGACTGTTGTTGTAATTCTTTTGATAAAGGATTCGATAAATATTTTGAATTTCCTTTATTTTATCCGAATCAAAGCCCCTCCTTCGTAGTCCTACTGAATTAACACCAGCATAAGACAAAGGTTCACGAGCAGCCTTTACAAAAGGTGGGATATCTTTTCGCACCAACGAACCCCCTGCCACAAAAGCATGATCGCCAATAGCACAAAACTGATGTACGGCAGTCATCCCTGCTAAGATTACGTGGCTACCCACCGTAATATGCCCAGCAAGTGTACTGTTATTGGAAAAAATGCAATAGTCTCCAACCGTACAATCATGGGCAACGTGTGAATACGCCATAATAAGGCAATTGTTTCCAATCACGGTTTTACCTCTAGAAGTGGTTCCACGGTTAATGGTTACACATTCGCGGATAGTAGTGTTGTCACCGATTTCTGCTGTTGTGTTCTCGCCGTTAAACTTTAAATCTTGTGGCACGGCACTAATCACAGCGCCTGGGAAAATATTACAGTTTTTTCCAATGCGCGCCCCTTCCATTATCGTTACATTAGGTCCTATCCAAGTCCCCTCGCCAATAACAACGTTTTTGTCAATGGTTGTAAAGGGTTCAATAACCACATTTTTGGCTATTTTGGCATCGGAATGTACATAGGCTAACGGTTGCTTCATACTTTTACTAATTCTTTTCTAACGATTTGTGCCATCATTTCGGCTTCTGTTGTAATTCTACCTCTTGAATATGCAACAGCATGCATATGACAAATTCCCCTTCGAATGGGAGATAGTAATTCCATTTTAAAGACCAATGTATCTCCAGGAACGACTGGGTTTTTGAACTTGGCGTTTTCTATTTTCATAAAAAAAGTAAGGTAGTTTTCTGGATCAGGGACAGAATTCAATACCAAAACACCACCTGCTTGTGCCATGGCTTCAATTTGCAACACACCCGGCATTACAGGTTGCCCTGGAAAATGCCCCTCAAAATAGGGCTCATTCATCGTGATGCTTTTCATACCCACAATGTGCGTGTCACTGAGTTCTAGGATTTTATCAACCAACAAAAACGGTGGACGATGTGGAATAACCTTCATTATCGCATTCACATCCATTAAGGGCTCAGCATTTAAATCAAAAACAGGAATGCGATTGCGTTTTTCTTGCTTAATAATTTTCGCAAGTTTTTTTGCGAATTGCGTGTTGATATGATGTCCAGGTTTGTTTGCAATAACTTTTCCACGAATACGACATCCAACAAGCGCCAAATCTCCAATAACATCTAATAATTTGTGACGTGCGGCTTCGTTAGGATATTTAAGTGTCAAATTGTCTAAAATACCATTTGGCTTTACTGAAATTGTCTCCCTTCCAAAAGCTTTGGAAAGTTTCTTCATGGTTTCTTCAGATAGTTCTTTGTCAACATAAACGATGGCATTGTTTAAATCACCACCCTTAATTAAGCCGTTTTCAAGAAGCGCTTCGATTTCATGTAAAAAACTAAAGGTTCGCGCATGCGCAAAATCATCCTTGAATTCGGATAAATTCTTAAGGGTTGCATTTTGAGTGCCTAAAACTTTTGTGCCAAAATCCACCATAGTGGTTACCTGATACTCGTCTGATGGGATAATGGTAATCTCGCTCCCCGTTTCTTCGTCTGTAAATGAAATGTTTTGATGTACGACGTATTCATATCGTTCTGCATCTTGTTCCTCAAGACCTGCATCTAGTAAGGCATCTACAAAAAACTTGGACGATCCATCCATGATTGGGGGCTCAGGGGCATTTAATTCTATGAGAACATTGTCTATCTGAAGACCTACTAATGCAGCAAGCACATGTTCCGAAGTTTGAATAGTAACCCCGTTTTTTTGAAGATTCGTTCCACGCTGAGTGTTTACCACTAGGTTTGCGTCAGCTTCAATAATAGGGCTTCCTTCCAAATCAACACGACAAAATGCATAGCCGTGATTTGGTGGAGCGGGTTTGAAAGTGAGTTTTACTTTTTTACCGGTATGAATACCAACACCGTTTAAGGATACAGGTTTTGAAATGGTTGTTTGCTTACTCATGGTCAAGCTTCTTTTTTAGGGTTTGAAGGTCGGTGATGTGTGTGTGTAAATTACGAAAATGCACATACGACTTATTAAAAGCAGTATAATCAAAGGCTGGATATCCCATGATTTTCGCATCGTCTTTAATGTTTTTTAAAATTCCAGATTTTGCCTGAATACCAACGCGATTACCAATTGTGAGATGTCCGCTGATACCAACTTGGCCTCCTATTTGACAATGTGTTCCTATTTTAGTTGAGCCAGCAACACCCGTTTGCGCAGCTATTACAGTGTGCGCTCCTATTTCAACGTTATGACCAATTTGAATCAGGTTATCAAGTTTTACCCCGTTCCCAATTTTAGTTGATCCAAGTGTTGCGCGATCAATGGTGGTATTTGCACCTACATCAACGTAATTTCCAAGAACTACATTCCCTGTTTGAGGTACTTTTTTATAGGTGCCCTCATTGTTTGGCGCCCAGCCAAATCCATCGGCACCAATAACTGCATTACTATGAATAACGCAATTTTCACCAATAACAGTATCATCAAGAACTCTAGCTCCAGTATGAATAATACTGTTTGCTCCAATAGTAACATTGTCGCCAATAAAAACATTTGGGTGAACAGCAACGTGAGTACCGAGTGTGGTATGCGCACCTATATGAGAAAAGGCTCCAACAAAAACATGCTTTGAAATGGCAGCCTCTTCAGAAATTATTGCGGTTTTGGCAATTCCAGATTTCGGATGCTGCTTTAATTCATTGTAATGGTGCAACAGCTTAGTAAACGCTTCGTAAGGGTCAGAAACGCGAATTAGGGTAGTCTTAAAGGACTTTTCAGGGACAAATGTATCACTAACCAAGGTTATTGTTGCGTTTGTGGTGTATAGAAAAGAGGTGTACTTTGGGTTTGCTAGAAAAGACAAACTTCCCTCAGTGCCTTCTTCAATTTTAGAAAGTCTGAAAACTTCTGCGCCCGTGTTTCCCTCAACCGTTCCGGAAACCAATTCGGCTATTTGAGAGGCAGTAAATTTCATAGGCGCAAAATTAAGAAAAATATCCTTCATCTTTCGGATATACCAAGAAGTGTTTCCTGTCCTTTTTGGTTAGGGTATCCATATATGCCGTTTCGGGAGAAGTGTCAAACAGCCAACAATTCCCATTTTGATTGCATAGCTTAATGGGATTCTCCTTTTGACCATATCCTTGAATGCGAAAACTTCCATCAAAGACAAAATATGAGGCTTCGTCTATATTCATGCCCAAAGTGTCTATTAATTTCTTCTGTCTTTTCAGGGTTTCTTTTACATCAAAAGGTTTATTCGATAATTCTATTCTACAAAGCCTACGCGCTAACAACATTTTTGAAAGAGAAGAGAGAACAACGTCTGTATTGGTTGATGCTTCTTTCAACATCATCCATACATCGGCATCATCTAATGCCGTAAAATATTTCTTTTTGGCAGCAATATCGCCTTGAGGCTTTTGAATAAAATATGCCAAAGCATCACTGGACTTTGGCGGTTTTCCCATCGATGCTAATTCGCTAGCACGTGTAAAAAATCTAATGAGTAATTCTTCTGCTACAAAACTTGTTTTGTGCAAATAAACAGACCAATACATCATACGTCTTGCCAACAAAAACTTTTCGATTGAATATACTGCCTTAGCATTAAAAACAAGTTCGTCATTCTGTACCATCATCATCGATATGAGACGCTCCGAGTTAATATTGCCCTCCGTTACACCTGAGTAGAAACTGTCCCGTTTTAGATAATCCAAACGATCTAAGTCAATGTGTGAGGAAATTAACTGATTAAAAAAGGTTCTGGAATAGGTGTTCGAAAACATTTCGATTGCCAACGAAAGTTTGCCGTCAAACTGCGCATTCAAATCCTGCATTAATGCAATTGACATCTCTTCGTGTGCGCTATCTGATAGCAATACACGTTCCAAGGCATGCGAAAAGGGACCATGACCCAAATCATGTAACAACATACATGCATAGAGCGCTTCTGCTTCTTCATCGCTAATTTCAACACCTTGATTACGAAGGGCATAAACTGCTTTAATTGCCAAATGCATAGCGCCAAGAGCATGCTGAAATCGTGTGTGCTCTGTTGACGGAAACACCAAAAACGACAAGCCCATTTGCTTTATTCTTCTAAGGCGCTGTACATAGGGATGATTGATAAGTTTCGCAATAAAAGGCGTAGGGATTGTAATAAATCCGTAAATTGGGTCGTTGTATTGGGTAAGCTTCAACTTTTTAAAATTATGCCCAAAGATACGTATATGCAGCCGATTGAACTTTTATGGATTGATGACGAGATAGATTTACTCCAAGCGCATATTTTATTTTTATCCCAGAAAGGCTACCACGTACACACGGCACATGGCGGACAAGACGCATTAGAATTGATAAAAGATCGAAATTTTGATATTGTTTTATTAGACGAAAACATGCCGGGTATGTCTGGTCTTGAGGTACTCAACGACTTAAAACAACAAAAGCCTTCGTTACCAGTAATAATGATTACAAAAAGTGAGGAGGAAAACATCATGGAAGAAGCCATTGGTGCCAAAATCGCTGATTATCTCATCAAACCCGTAAACCCAAATCAGATTTT
>JBMYLU010000037.1:0-4501 GCA_049596595.1 Flavobacteriaceae bacterium
TGCATTGAGTGCTGTGCTTGCCTTGGCAGGCTTTGTTGGGGTATTGAATTTTTTAGCGCACTTTGTCCCGCAAATTCAATGGTGGGAAAACCAACAATCGCTACTGATTTTAGTTGGTGCTGTTTTGGGATGCGCAGTGCTGATTTGTGGTATGAGTGCTTACTTTGCCACACGCAAACACCTTCGTTTAACTTATGATATCATATATTGACATGAAAGCTGAAAAAGAATTTTTATTTGGCAAACGCGCCTACCGTATTATGGGTGTTGGTGCTGCGCTAATTGTCCTTGGCTTTATTCTAATGACAGGCGGAGGAAGCGATGACCCTAACGTGTTTAATCCCGAAATTTTTAGTCCCTTACGCATACGTGTTGCGCCCACGTTGGTCTTGGCAGGGTTTGCCGTATTGGTTGTTGCTATTCTTTATACAAAGAAAAAATAATGGGATTTTGGGAAGCACTTTTGTTGGGAATTGTTCAGGGGCTAACAGAGTTTTTACCCGTTTCCTCTAGTGGGCATTTGGCACTTTTCACCAAAATTTTGGGTGCTGACAGACTGCCCGAAGAAAACCTTCTCTTTACCATTTTGGTGCATGCTGCCACGGCTTTAGCAACCCTTATTGTGTTTCGGAAAGATATTGCAGCAATTATATCAGGGGTTTTTCAAAAAGACGATACTCAAGCACGGCATTTTGTAGGGAAAATCGTTGTTTCGATGCTACCTGCAGTTGTAGTAGGATTGTTTTTTGAAGAAGAAATCACAGCCCTTTTTGGGTCAAACGTAGCACTAGTGGGTGCCATGCTTTGCCTTACAGGGCTGCTCTTGTTTTTCACCGATCGTGCAACTGAAAAACAACACGCCATCACCTATAAAATAGCTTTGATTATTGGATTGGCGCAAGCCGTTGCCATATTACCTGGAATTTCTAGAAGCGGTGCTACTATAGCCACAGCATTGCTTATTGGGGCAGCACGACCCGAAGCCGCACGGTTTTCATTTTTGATGGTCATTCCCCTGATTTTGGGAAGCATGACTAAAACACTGCTCGATAATGGCACTGCCGTTTTTACCTCTGTTGATGCATTGCCAATGGCAGTAGGGTTTGTGGCAGCCTTGGTTTCTGGAGTCCTCGCCTGCACCTGGATGATTGCACTGGTAAAACGAAGTAAGCTCATCTATTTTGCGGTGTATTGCGCCGTTGTGGGGAGTATCGCATTGGTTGTTTCATGGAGTTAACATACACCAAAGAAGCTTTTTTAGCGGGGCAGCTCCTGCTTATCGACAAACCCTTGGAATGGTCATCGTTTCAGGTGGTAAATAAAATTAGGTGGGCGATTCGAAAAACCTATGACATCAAAAAAATTAAGGTTGGACATGCCGGTACGCTAGACCCCCTTGCCACAGGGCTAATGCTGATTTGCACCGGAAAAATGACCAAACAAATTGAACAGTTTATGGGTATGGACAAAGCCTATACGGGCACTCTGCAATTGGGTGCTACCACTCCTTCTTACGATTTGGAAACTGAGGTAAGCAAAAGCAAGCCCGTTCATCATATTTCTGAGGATATGTTGGAGCGTACATGCACTCAATTTTTGGGGGTTATCCAACAAAAACCACCTTTACATTCTGCCATAAAAAAAGATGGAAAACGGCTTTACACCTTAGCCAGAGCGGGCGCAACTACCGAAATTCCCTCTAGAGAAATCACCATTTCTACCTTTGACTTAACAACTGTCAGGCTGCCAGACGTTAGCTTTTCAGTATCGTGTAGTAAAGGCACCTATATTCGTTCGTTGGCACACGATTTTGGGCAAGCCCTTGGGTGTGGTGCACACTTATCAGCACTACGCCGAACAGCCATTGGCAACTACTCGCTTTCCGACAGTTTGACACTTGATGATTTTTTGAATACTTTAGAGCAAAACTCCTAATCATGGAACCTTTTCGCTGCGATTGGTGTTTGGCAAACCCGACTTATATTGCGTATCACGACAACGAATGGGGCATTCCCGTTTATGACGACCACAAACTTTTTGAAGCCTTGCTTCTAGAAACCTTTCAGGCGGGACTGTCGTGGTGGGCTATCCTAAAAAAACGTGAACACTTTCGCGAAGCCTTTCACAATTTTGATGTAAAACAAGTAGCACAAATGACGGATTACGATGTTGATATCCTCCTACAGAACAAAGGTATTATTCGAAATCGTGGAAAAATTACGGGAGCCATTGCTAATGCACGGGCGTTTATCGAAATCCAAAAAACGGTGGGAAGTTTTAGTGATTTTATGTGGTCGTATACCGATGGTGTGCCCATACAAAATCAATTTGAGCAATCCCGTGAGCTACCCCAAACCACGGCTTTGGCGGAACAAATGAGCAACGACCTTAAAAAACGTGGTTTTAAATACATTGGGAAAATCACGATGTATGCACACATGCAAGCTGTAGGTATGGTCAATGACCATGTGGTTGACTGTTTTCGACACAGGGAAGTAGCTGCGCTTAGCTCAAATAACTAAGAAATTCTTTGCGAGAAATTGGAGCAGCACCCATACTTGCCAAATGTGCTGTAGGCACTTGACAATCAATAAGTTTGTACTTGTTTTTTTTGAGTTCCCTCGTGAGATAAATCAATGCTAACTTACTGGAATTGCTGGCTTTTGAAAACATACTTTCGCCACAAAACACTTGCCCAATGTCTATGCCATACAGCCCACCCACAAGCTCGGCGCCATCCCAAACCTCTACCGAATGGGCATGCCCCTGTTCATGAAGGACTTCGTATACTTCCATCAATCCCGGGGTAATCCAAGTGCCAGTTTGTCCAAATCGTTTTACGCCAGCACAGGCTTTTACCACCTCGTTAAAGGCTTTGTTGAATGTAATTTCATAGGGGTGTTTTCGTAAAAAAGTGCGCATACTTTTTGAGATGCGAAGCTGGTCGGGGAAGAGAACCATCCTGGGGTCGGGGCTCCACCAAATCAAAAACTCATCTTGTTCAAACCATGGAAATATACCTTTTTGATAGGCAAGCAATACCCTTTCGGGGCGCAAATCGCCACCCACAGCAACAATGCCCTCTTTAGCGGCCAAGTGAGGCGAAGGAAAACGCAATTCTTCCGATAAGTGATACATGCTTTTTAGAAAGGCAGGTCGTCTGGCGCTTCTTCGGCAGGCGCGTCGGGCATGGTTTCAAAAGGCGGTGCAGCAGGCGGTGGCGGAGGCGTTGCCTCTACCGCATCAATGCGCCAACCTTGAATGGAATTAAAGTATTTAATCTCGCCTTGCGGACTTTGCCACTCACGTCCACGAAGGTTGATTCCTACTTTGATTCGTTGCCCTACAGCAAACGCATTCAGTAAAGCACATTTATCTTGTACAAATTCTACGAGCAGGTGTTGCGGATATTGCTCCTCTGTTGTAACGACGAGTTCACGCTTTTGAAAACCGTTGCTACCATATTCTTTGGTCTCGCTAATTTGTTTGATTTTTCCTGTAATTTCCATGCGGTGGTTAATGTTGTTATTACAAAATTACTCAATTTGTAACTAATATAACGGAAGAAAATATACTATATTCGTAAGTATGAGTATTGATTTCTCCCTAATAAATCAAAAATACCTTCGCATTACAGTATATATTCTGGCATTAAGCTTTGTGGGTATGGTCCTTTGGAATACCAATACGCTCATTCAGCGCATTCAAGAGGATGAACGAAATCAGATGGCACTATGGGGGTTGGCACAACAAGAATTGGCATCTAACACCGACCTGAATCAACCTATTGACCCCGTAACATTTGAAGTGCTTACCGCTGATAATGCGATTCCCATGATTGTGGTGAGCAGAGAAAAAAAATTATTGTTTTCAAACAATATCAATCCGCGCAAACTGGCAAGAGACTCGGTGGGTTATGTTGAAGAACTCATTAAAGAATTTAGCGATGAAAATGCGCCTATAGAAATCATGTACAACGATAGTTTGTATCAAAAAATGTACTACGGCAAATCAAAACTAATATATCAATTGCGCTACTATCCCATTGCTTTTTTTCTTATCATCGTTTTGTTGGGCGGACTTATAGTTGCATATTTCAAAAGCTCGCAACAAGTCGTTGAAAATAAGCTTTGGACAGGTATGGCAAAAGAAACTGCTCATCAGTTGGGAACGCCTATTTCCTCGCTTTTAGGTTGGATGGCTGTTTTAGAGAATGATGTTAAGCCAACTGTTTTGAAGCAGATTAAAAGTGACATCAAGCGACTGGAAACAATTAGTGCGCGGTTTTCAAAAATTGGTTCAATGCCACACCGAAAAAAAACGATGCTTAGTACTGTGGTTTATGGAATTACCGAGTACATGGAAATCCGAATGCCGAAAAAAATTTCATTGAAAGTGCAACAGAGTGAACACGAACAAGAAGTTGAAATCAATCTTGAACTTATGGCGTGGGTCTTGGAAAATCTAATCAAAAACAGCATTGATGCCATCAGAGGTAATG
>JBMYLU010000037.1:4511-7212 GCA_049596595.1 Flavobacteriaceae bacterium
ATAACTTTATTTCTTAGTTGGGATAAAACCGCAAGTATTTTAGTTCAGGATACTGGAAGTGGAATTCCCAAAAAACTTCAAAGCAACATTTTTACGCCTGGAATTACCACCAAAAAAAGAGGCTGGGGACTAGGACTTTCCCTTGCAAAGCGTATTGTTGAACAATATCATGAAGGGAAGTTAAAGCTTGTGGAAAGCACTGAAGCTGGAACCACTTTTGAAATTCAGCTCCCACTTACTGAAAAGCAACACTAATTTTTTGGGTTAAGGCTTGCATCTCCTCTTTGGTGGGAGAAACCTTTTTTTGAAACGTGGCGTCTGCCATGTCATTGAGCGGAATAAGATGTACGTGTACGTGAGGTACTTCCAGGCCAATCACTGTTAGACCAACGCGTTTACAAGGAACAACCTGTCGAACAGCAGCAGCCACTCGCCGGCTAAATTGCATTAACGCCATGTAGGATTCCTCATCTAAATCGAACAACTTATCCACTTCTTTTTTGGGCACGCAAAGTGTGTGCCCAACCGAATTAGGGTTGATGTCCAAAAAAGCAATATGATACTCGTCTTCTGCAACAATATAGGCAGGAAGTTCGCGTGAAATAATTCGGCTAAAAATAGACGGCATTAGCGTTCGATAGATAGGATTTCGAATTTCAGGGTACCGTTGGGTACGGTAACTTCGGCAATTTCGCCAACGGCTTTGCCCAACAAGCCTTTTCCAATTGGAGAGTTCACCGAAATTTTGCCTGATTTTAGATCGGCTTCGCTTTCGGCAACCAAAGTGTAGTTCATCTCCATGTTGTTTGCCTGATTTTTGATGCGCACCTTTGAGAGTACCAACACCTTTGAAACGTCCAATTGCGATTCGTCAATCAAACGTGCTGTGGACAGCGTTTCCTCCATTTTGGCGATTTTCATCTCGAGTAGTCCTTGCGCCTCTTTTGCGGCATCATACTCAGCGTTTTCGCTCAAATCTCCCTTGTCGCGTGCCTCGGCAATTGCCTGTGACGCACGCGGACGCTCCACATCTTTTAGATGATTCAGCTCTTCCCGTAATTTCTTTAGCCCTTCGGCTGTATAATATGAAACTGTACTCATTGGGGTATAGTTAAAAAAATCCCTTACTTTTAAGGGATGGTTGCAAATATACAATTTTCATTTTTCTTGCGTTGTGTCCAGATGAAATACAAAGCGATACTTGCTGTTTTGTTGTTGGTAGGTTGTGCTAAAAACAGCGTAGAACGCAACCCATATTTGTACGAAACTCGCTTTGACCAAAGTATAAATTTGGCATTGCCCGCTTTTGATAATTTAAACTATCAAGGGGGGAGTATATTTTGGCCAAATGGGGGGATTAAGGGCTTGCTGCTTTTTAATCTCGCAGGCAACATTATGGCATGGGAAGCCAGCTGCCCCAATCACACGCCTAGCAGTTGTTCTACTGTGCAAATTAACGGCGTTACAGCATCGTGCTCCTGTGAAGAGTACAAATACAGTTTGGCTACAGGGCAGCCCCTTACGGAAGGAGCCACCTATAGCCTACTGCCAAAAAATGACGCCCCGCTTGGGGGTAATAGCCAACACCCTCAATAGTGGTCACAACGCCTGGTGCACTCCAATTGTCATCGTATGTATAAAAATATCCGTTAGAAGTATATAATTCATTAAAAATGTTATACACATGAACATTTACATCCAAACGGGGTGCTTTTGGCTTGTTTAACACAACCGCCTGAAACAAAATATCTTGCACGGAATAGCTGCTCAGTTTAGACAGCTCTGCATTGATATTGCCCATATATTGCTCGCCAACATATTTGCTAGCAAGTGAAATCGACCACGTATCTCGACTATACGTAAGCTGGTCTGCAGCAATAAGTGCTGGAGAATAGGATAAATGTGTATCGCCTAGAGAAACCAATTTCCCATCGCGTTCAAAATATTTGTCCTTGTTTCGGTTTTTACTCCACGAGACGTTGGCTTGCCAATTCCAGTGAGGCGCAAACGCCCAACCTCCCTCAATTTCAAGTCCTTGTCGGAAACTATCGCCAGAGTTTTCACGAATGGGCGCACCCACATTATCAATAGAGCCAGTAAGCACCAATTGGTTTTTGTAGCCCATATAATACAGGTTTGCACTCAAAAAGGCATCGTTGGTTTTCCAACGCCATCCCAATTCAAAATCGTTAAGCTCTTCTGGCACAGGGCTGCCATTTTCAAAATCGGTGCGGTTGGGTTCTTTGTGTGCCTTGGCATAAGACACATAAAACTGATGCTTTGCATTGGGTTTGTACACCACGCCCGCTTTGGGATTAAAAAATGTATGGGCGTCATTTACATCAATGGTGCCAGGTCCTGCAATTTCACCTAAAGCAGTGTAGTCAATCCAACGAACTTGCGCGTCGGCGTAAAGATTCCATTGGTCAGAAAGTGCCACATTCCATTTGGCAAAAATGTTACCATCTTTCTTTTTACCTGTATTCTCATAAAAGCGATGTTTGGGGTTAACGTTTGCCCTGTTTGCCCAAACCAGTGACCCAAAATGTAAGCCCTCATAGCTACTAAAATAGGCGCCGGCATGAAGCTCGTGTTTTCCTTTTTGATGGTGAAACAACAGGTTTACCACATAAAAATCATTGTCCAGCCATTTGCGCACTACATTTTCGGTTTGTGTAACAGGCTGCCCGTTGATGTTCAA
>JBMYLU010000038.1:0-7092 GCA_049596595.1 Flavobacteriaceae bacterium
TTGGTGTGGTACCGTATGACACTTGCTACTTTTGGTTTAGGGTTGGTGTTGTGGCTTACCAATCACTCATTTCGTGTTTCTAGAACCATTGCATGGGTGGCTGTTGTTAGTGGGGTGCTAATTGCATTTCATTGGATTACATTTTTTGCTGCTGTAAAGGTTTCTAATGTGTCGATAACGCTGTCTGTACTTTCGTCAGGTGCTTTTCTAACATCGCTTTTAGAGCCCATTTTTTACAAGCGCAAAGTAGTGGGCTATGAGGTTGTTTTTGGGTTGTTGGTTATTGTGGGATTGGTGTTGGTTTTAGGGAATAATACAACGCATTTGACAGGCTTTATATACGCAGGAATTTCAACAGTTTTAGCCGTATTTTTCACCTTGCTTAACGGTAAGTTTGTCAGTAAAACAAACCCATATGTGTTGTCTTTTTACGAGCTTTTTGTGGGAGCGTTAGTGGTTACGGTATTGTTGGCAGTACAAGGTAAATTTACCCCTTCTTTTTTCTCCATTACAACGCATGATTTTTTTTGGCTTTCTATACTTGCCTTTGTGTGCACTTCATATGCTTTTGTGGTTTCTATTGTAGTCATGCGTCATTTGACTCCTTATTCTGTTATGTTGGGGATAAATATGGAGCCTGTTTATGGGATTGGTTTAGCATATTTAATATTTAATGATAGAGAAGCCATGCCAACCCAATTTTACATTGGTGTAGCGTGTATTATAATGGCGGTTGTCATAAATGCAATGTTGAAATTAAGACGCACAAAAAAAGCAAAACAAACCCTTGCTCGGAACTCAAAATAAGTATATTTGCCCTTACTTAACAGCCACAATATGGAGTATTTAGACTTTGAACAACCCATCAAAGAACTAGAAGAACAACTGCAGAAGTGTCAAATCATTGGTTCTGAAAGTGATGTGGATGTAACCGATACCTGTGAAAAAATAGACGAGCGCCTAACGGATTTAAAAAAAGAGATTTACAGCAATCTTACCGCCTGGCAACGCGTTCAGGTCTCGCGCCATCCATCAAGACCCTATACGCTAGATTACATTCAAGCTCTAACTAAGGGCAGCTTTTTGGAGTTGCATGGCGATAGAACCGTAAAGGACGATAAAGCCATGATTGGGGGATTGGGAAAAATTGGTGATCAGAGCTTTATGTTCATCGGGCAGCAAAAAGGCTACAATACCAAAACCCGTCAGTATCGCAATTTTGGAATGGCAAACCCCGAAGGATATCGCAAGGCATTACGATTGATGAAGTCGGCTGAAAAGTTTAACATTCCCGTGGTGTGTTTTGTGGATACGCCGGGTGCCTATCCGGGTCTTGAGGCCGAGGAACGTGGTCAAGGCGAAGCAATTGCACGGAACATATTGGAAATGTCTCGTTTAAAAGTGCCCATTATTGTTGTTATTATTGGCGAGGGCGCTTCGGGTGGCGCTTTGGGTATTGGTGTTGGTGACCGTATTTTTATGCTTGAAAATACGTGGTACTCCGTTATTTCTCCCGAATCTTGTTCCTCTATTTTATGGCGCAGTTGGGAATATAAAGAGCAAGCTGCTGAGGCGCTTAAGCTTACCGCAAAAGATATGAAGCGGCAAAAACTCATTGACACTATTATTAAAGAGCCTCTTGGAGGAGCACATACCGACCGGAAACAAATGTTTGAAACCGTTCGCAAGACCATATGCAAAACTTACAAGGAACTTAAAGACAAATCATCAGATCAACTCGTTCATGAACGTATGGATAAGTTCTTTGCTATGGGTGTTTACGACGAATAAAATATGTTTGTCTTATGAACAAAAAAGCGGATTTATTAACCGTTTTGTTGTTCGTTAGTTTTTTGATTTTCCCCTTTTCTTGTGCCTACATTTATGTAGTTTAGTGTCATGGAAGAAAAGAAGCCAAACCCGTCTATTATTTCACCTGCTTCCGTAGTTCCTATGGAGCGCGGAAAGTTACCCCCTCAGGTAATTGATTTTGAAGAGGTAGTTCTTGGGGCTATGATGATTGACAAGAAAGGGGTAGATGAGGTCATTGATATTTTACTTCCTGAAGCCTTTTATCGTGAAGCACATCAGCATATTTTTTCCGCTATGGTCAAGCTGTTTGAAAATTCAGAGCCGATTGACCTTTTAACTGTTTCAGCGCAACTCAAAAAAGAGTCAAAACTAAATCAAGTAGGCGGTGACTTTTATTTGATACAGCTTTCCAAAAAAGTTTCTTCCTCTGCACACATTGAATATCATGCCCGAATTATCCTCCAAAAGTATATTCAGCGTAGTCTTATTAAAATTTCGAACGAGATTATTGAGGAGGCATATGATGAATCCAAAGATGTTTTTGATATGCTTGATAAAGCAGAGTCAAAACTTTATGAAGTCTCACAAGGAAATCTTAAGTCTTCTACCACCACTGCGCAAAATTTGGTAATCCAAGCTAAGAAAAAAATTGAGGAGATTGCCAATCAAGAAGGAATGAGTGGCGTTCCCTCTGGATTTTATGGTGTAGATAAGGTTACTTCGGGTTGGCAGAACAGTGATTTGATTATTGTTGCTGCACGTCCGGGTATGGGTAAAACAGCCTTTACACTTTCTATGGCTCGGAACATAGCTGTGGAGCAAAATATCCCTGTTGCTTTTTTCTCTTTGGAAATGTCTTCGGTGCAGTTGATTACCCGATTGATTTCTTCAGAAACAGGCTTGTCTTCCGAAAAACTACGTACTGGAAAACTGGAAGACCACGAGTGGAAACAACTCAATGTTAAAGTGACCGATTTGGAAAATGCGCCACTGTACATTGATGACACCCCTTCGTTATCGATTTTTGACCTTCGGGCAAAGGCACGTCGCTTGTCCTCGCAGTTTGGTATTCGCCTGATTATGATTGATTATTTACAACTCATGACCCCTGGGGGAAGTAGTAAGGCAGGTAATCGAGAACAGGAGATTTCGACCATTTCGCGCAACCTAAAGGCACTTGCAAAAGAATTGGATATTCCTATTATTGCGCTGTCGCAGTTATCGCGTGCCGTGGAAACTCGTGGGGGAAGTAAACGACCACAAATTTCAGACCTTCGTGAATCTGGAGCCATTGAGCAAGACGCAGACTTAGTAACCTTTATCTATCGGCCTGAATATTATAAAATTGATGAATGGGACGATGAAGAGCGAACGCCTGCAGCAGGTCAGGCCGAGTTTATTATTGCAAAGCATCGTAATGGGGGATTAGACAGCATCCGGTTGAAGTTTATTGGTGCGCTTGGTAAATTTGATAACCTAGACCAATTTGACGCCCCTACCGAGTATCAATCCAAAATAAATTCACCAGATGAATTTATAACGCCTAAGGTTGACCCAGATGATGCCTTTGGCAGCTCCCCTGACGACGATATGCCGTTCTAAGCCGTTGTTTCTTTATTAGAAGGGTGTTTGTCACTTCGAGTGAAATTCTGAAAGAATTTTGTATCGAGTAGTGGCGCTATGTACCGAGGACTTTTAGGTTGAGCTTGCCTACTTCAAACAGGTCTACCTTGCTGCAGGCAAGTGGTTTTCAACAGAAAATTCCACTTCAACTACATTCAGTAGAACTTTCGAAAACGCATACAATCCGTTATTTCTCAAGAAAAAAACACCCTTTACTTTGGATAAGTAAAGGGTAGCTTTATAAAAATTTTCGGGTAGTTTATTTTACCTTGTCCACTACGGCTTTAAAAGCTTCGGGATGGTTCATGGCGAGGTCAGCCAAAACCTTGCGGTTTAGCGCAACATTATTGGCGTTTACTTTTCCCATAAACTGAGAATATGATAACCCGTGCAAACGTGCACCGGCGTTGATACGTGTAATCCACAACGCTCTAAATGAACGCTTTTTGTTTCGGCGATCGCGGTATGCGTAAAGCAATGCTTTCTCAACGGCGTTTTTAGCAACGGTCCATACGTTTTTTCTACGACCGAAATAGCCTTTAGCTTGCTTTAAAATTTTCTTTCTTCGAGCTCTTGAGGCAACTGAATTTACTGATCTTGGCATGAGATTATAATTGTGAAGCGGGCGGAATAATTCACTTTTAAGGCCGACTTCAGGTTATTAATATTATTTTAAACGAAGTTGTTCTTTGATGTTATCAGCATCACTTTCATGAACCAAACCGCTGTGGGTTAGTCTAAGTTTACGTTTGTTAGACTTTTTGGTCAATATGTGACTTTTATACGCATGCTTGCGCTTAAGTTTCCCTGTGCCGGTTAGCTTAAAGCGTTTTTTAGCACTTGATTTAGTTTTCATTTTAGGCATAACTACTTCCTTTTTTATTTTTTCGGATTGATTAACATAATCATCCGCTTTCCTTCTAGTTTTGGCAACTGTTCTACTTTACCATACTCCTCCAAATCTTGCGCCAATCGAAGCAACAAAATGTGGCCTTGCTCTTTAAAAATTATCGAGCGTCCTTTAAAAAACACAAAAGCTTTTAGCTTTGCACCTTCTTCTAGGAACTTGATTGCGTGTTTCTTTTTAAACTCGTAATCATGCTCATCGGTTTGTGGTCCAAACCTAATTTCTTTAAGCACCACCTTAGAGGCGTTTGCTTTAAGAACCTTTTCGCGCTTTTTTTGCTCGTAAAGGAACTTTTTATAATCGATGATTTTACACACCGGTGGAGCTGCATTTGGTGAAATCTCAACCAAGTCTAACTCCAATTCGTTTGCCTTTTGTAAGGCTTTTGCTAAGGGATAAACCCCCATTTCCACATTATCTCCAACCAAACGTACTTCAGCCACCCGAATCTTTTCATTGATTCGATGCTTATCTTCTTTTATTATGCGAGCAGGTCCTCTGCTTCTTCTTCTTCGTATCGCTATAACTAACGAATTTATTTGGTTGTAAATATTTCTTGTTCTTCTGCTGCTTGATGCTTAATCAAGTCAGCAAAATCTTCCAAAGGCATAGCCCCCAGATCATTTCCTCCGTGTTGACGTACCGAGACCGTTTGTTGCGCAGCTTCTAGTTCGCCTATGATAACCATAAAGGGCACCTTGCTCATTTCGGCTTCGCGGATTTTTTTACCAATGGTCTCACTTCTATCATCCACGAGGGCGCGAATTTCGTTATTTTCTAAGAATTCTGAAACTTTTTGGGCGTATTTTTCATGCTTTTCACTTACACACAGCAGTTGTACTTGTGTAGGTGTCAGCCATAAAGGGAAATTTCCACCTGTATGCTCAATCAAAATGGCCACAAAACGCTCCATGCTTCCAAAAGGGGCACGGTGTATCATAACCGGACGGTGCAATTCATTATCCTTCCCTTTGTAGCTAAGGTCAAAACGCTCTGGAAGATTGTAATCCACTTGAATTGTTCCTAACTGCCAACTTCTGCCCAAAGCATCTTTAACCATAAAATCGAGTTTTGGTCCGTAAAATGCGGCTTCGCCTTTTTCAACCACATAATCAAGCCCTTTTTGCTCAGCAGCAGTAATAATAGCTTGTTCAGCTTTTTCCCACAGGACAGTATCGCCAATATATTTTTCGGGTTTCTCGGGGTCACGCACCGAAACTTGCGTTTTAAAATCCTTAAAGCCTAAGGCATTAAATACGTAAAGTACCAAATCAATAACACCCACAAACTCATCGTTGAGTTGTTCGGGTGTACAGAAAATATGCGCATCGTCTTGGGTAAAGCCACGCACACGGGTAAGTCCGTGCAATTCACCACTTTGTTCATACCTGTATACCGTGCCAAATTCCGCATATCGAATGGGTAAATCCCGATAACTCCACGGTGAGGCATTGTAAATTTCGCAGTGATGCGGACAGTTCATGGGTTTGAGTAAGAACTCCTCCCCTTCGGCAGGGGTGTTAATGGGTTGAAAACTATCTGCACCGTATTTTTCGTAATGCCCAGAAGTAACATATAATTCTTTTTGTCCAATGTGGGGTGTAACTACCTGTTCGTAGCCCGCTTTGGTTTGCGCTTTGCGCAAAAACTGCTCGAGGCGCTCGCGCAGTGCTGCCCCTTTGGGCAGCCAAAGCGGCAATCCCTGACCCACTTTTTGCGAAAATGTGAAAAGACCTAATTCCGCACCTAGTTTTCGGTGGTCACGTTTTTTGGCTTCTTCTACCAATTCCAAGTACTCGGTGAGGAGTTTTTGTTTTGGAAAAGAAATCCCATAAATGCGGGTAAGTTGTTTGTTGTTTTCATCACCACGCCAGTAGGCACCGGCAATGTTGGTGAGTTTTACAGCTTTAATAATACCTGTGTTGGGTACGTGTCCTCCACGGCACAGATCCGTAAAATCATCGTGATCACAAAAGGTAATGGTACCGTCTTCAAGACCTTCAATAAGCTCAGTTTTGTATTCGTTTCCTGCATTTTGATAAAACGATAGCGCATCGGCTTTGGTGGCAGAACGCATTTCAAATTCGTGTTTACCACGGGCAAGTTCCAACATGCGTTTTTCGATAGCTACCAATTCTTTTTCGGTAATGGTGTGCTCTCCAGCATCTACATCATAGTAGAATCCGTTATCAATTGCTGGACCAATAGTGAGTTTTATTCCCGGATAGAGTTGCTCTAGGGCTTGCGCCAATAGGTGTGCACTCGAGTGCCAAAAGGCTTTTTTCCCTTCGTTATCGTTGAAGGTATACAGTACCAAATCCCCATTTTCGGTAAGCGGTGTT
This sequence comes from Flavobacteriaceae bacterium, assembly GCA_049596595.1. Taxonomy (GTDB): domain Bacteria; phylum Bacteroidota; class Bacteroidia; order Flavobacteriales; family Flavobacteriaceae; genus UBA7446. Next base: position 6,685 of record JBMYLU010000038.1, read on the forward strand.
TTGGTTTCTACGGTTGTGCCGTTATAGGATGCGGAAATCACAGCACGGGCTAGTCCTTCGCTAATGTCTTTAGCTACGTCAAAGGGCGTACTGCCTGTGGGCAGTTGCTTTACAGCACCATCGGGTAAACGAATGTCAATCACTGAACTCATACAATTGGCAAAGATAAGCGGAATGTGAAAGCGGTCAAGTGTTTTTTGGGGATAATCGCTATTTGAAGTTACTCCTCGTTAAAAAGCCCCTTCACCATGAGTTTTATCCCTCGAAATCCCAAAAAGATAGCTGCCAAACACATTAAAATAGCCACACCCAGTACAGGAACATAAAGCATGTGTTCTTGGTTTTTAAAGGCTAGTTCTTCAAATAGCGGAACAAAGCGTTTTCGGGTAACTATGGTGAGTGTTAGAT
>JBMYLU010000039.1:0-7050 GCA_049596595.1 Flavobacteriaceae bacterium
TTTTATTCGTTAACTTACTGCTATTTGCTTTTAGTTAATTCAATAGCCACGGATGCCACATGCCCACCAATAGGCGGATTTATTTTTGCCACCTTAACCGTAGCGGAGCTTACCCTTGCACTTGCGGCAAACACACGGTCTAAAATACGTTTTCCCACATGCTCCAACAGTTTGGAAGGCACCGCCATTTCTTCTTTTATGCAGGCACAAAGCGTTACATAATCTACGGTGTCTTCGAGATTATCAGAGGCTGCCGAGGGCAGCAAGTTGGCTTCTACCCACAAGTCTACACGATAGTCGCTACCAATCAACGTTTCTTCGGGCAAACAGCCGTGGTAGGCATACACCCGAACGTTTTCTAAATATACGTTTCCCATAGTGCGCCAAATATAGAAACTATTACAACAGACAAACCGAAATAATTACCTTTGCCGCAAATGTTTTCCCGATGAGCGATACGCCGTCTAAGCACTTTATAGAACATATTATTGATGAGGACCTCGCCGCTGGACTAAACGCAGAAGCCTTGCGTTTTCGTTTTCCGCCCGAACCAAACGGCTATTTACACATTGGTCACGTAAAAGCCATTTGCCTAAATTTTGAATTGGGCAAGAAATACAATGCGCCGGTAAACCTCCGTTTTGACGACACTAATCCCGCCAAAGAGGAACAACATTTTGTAGACGCCATTCGCAACGATGTGGCGTGGTTGGGCTATTCGTGGGATAACGAATGTTACGCCTCAGATTATTTTGAGCAACTGTATTCGTGGGCGGTACAATTGATAAAAGACGGACACGCTTATGTAGACCCTCAAACACCCGAAAAAATGGCGGAACAAAAAGGCACGCCCGCCACCCCGGGAACAGCAAGCCCGTATCGCGAGCAATCCTCTGATGAAGCGCTTCGGCTTTTCGAGGAAATGAAAGCAGGGAAACACTCTGAGGGATCGCTTACATTGCGTTTTAAGGGAGATATGGCTTCGCCAAACATGTTGCTCCGCGATCCGATTCTATATCGTATTCTACACAAAAGCCACCATCGAACTGGCGCAAATTGGTGCATTTATCCCATGTACGATTGGGCGCATGGACAGTCGGACTACATTGAGCAAATTTCACACTCGCTATGTACGTTGGAGTTTAAACCACATCGAGACTTATATGATGCTTTTTTAGACAAATTGGTTCATGAGGGGCTGCGCCCAAAACAGCGGGAATTTGCCCGATTAAATTTAAACTATACCATAACGAGTAAGCGAAAGCTACAACGTTTGGTCGAAGAACAGAAAGTTTCGGGTTGGGACGATCCTCGCATGCCCACCATTAGCGGATTGCGCCGTCGGGGCTATACGCCTACGTCGCTTCGTAAGTTTGCCGAAACGGTTGGTATTGCCAAACGCGAAAATGTTATTGACGCTTCGTTGTTGGAGTTTTGCGTTCGCGAGGATTTAAACAAAACCGCAACCCGCGCCATGGCGGTACTGAACCCCATCAAGGTGGTAATTACGAATTACCCTGAGGACAAAACGGAAGCGCTTGAAACGGAAAACAACCCTGAAGACACAACCGCCGGCACACGCACCATCCCTTTTGGAAAAACGCTATTTATAGAGCAAGACGATTTTAAGGAAGAAGCAAGCCGCAAATTCTTTAGGTTAAAACTTGGCGGCGAGGTGCGCCTAAAAAGTGCGTATATCATTAAGGCGGAGTCCGTGGAGAAAGATGCCGGAGGAAATATCACTACCGTTTTTTGCACCTATGACCCCAAAAGCCTTAGTGGTAGCGGAACACCTGAAAGCCAGCGAAAAGTAAAAGCAACGATACATTGGGTTGAGACTACTCATACTCAAAAAATTGAGGTGAGAGAATATGACCGTTTGTTTAAAACGGAAAGCCCAGACGAAGATAAAGATGTCGATTTTATGACCCACCTTAATCCCGAGTCCTTTGCGGTTAAAACCGCCTTAGCTGAACCGATGTTGGCATCAGCAGAGCCTGGAAATCATTTTCAGTTTCAACGCCTTGGCTATTTTGTTTGCGACAAAGACAGCACTGCTTCTAATAAGGTATTTAACAAAACAGTGGGTTTGAGAGACACTTGGGAAAAGCAGCGGCAAAAACCACAACAGGCGCAACCCAAACAAGACGTAAAGCCCATAGAGGAACTCAAGCGATTGGGGAAGAAATTTATGAACCTTCCTGCCGAAAAGCAGGAAGCCGCCATAAACCAAATTACGGGATTTGCCACACAAATTCCCCTAGACGCGTTAGAACCGCTATTTCAAACGGCAGCTAAAAAAACGGGAACACGTTTGGTCACCCTTTTGGCGTTGGTAGAACACCTAAACGCAGGAGCACAGCCAACACAAAGCGCCATTGATTTTATCCACAAGGCACAACAAGACAGAAACGAAATTTTAGCAAAAACAGCACAAGATGTTCAAATATAAATTACTTTTTATAGCAACCCTTTTTACCACAACCGCATTTGCTCAAACAGACACAGGCTCGTGGTTGATTTACAAAAACAAGCTGAAGATTAACGAGAAGACGAGTTTTGACACTCAATATCAACACCGTAGCTTTGAATTGGATTTGGCAGAAGATCAGGCGCTATTTACCGCAGGCTTTACCCACACGGCTTTACCCAACATAAGCCTATCGGCTGGGTATAGAAAAATAGGTGTGCTTAGCGAACACGGCGCATATCAAAAAGTAGCCTTTTCGACACAACTGAAAAAGCTAAAACTTACGAATTCTTTCTTTTTGGAAGAACGGTGGTTGGGGGAAAACTTTCAGCTGCGCTATCGTTTTGGACTCACAGCAAAAATTCCGCTTAGCCAAAAAGTAGCACTAAGCCTTACTGAAGAGGTGTTTTTACAAAATTCTGGAACGAGCTTTAACCAGAACCGGGTAACGGCACAAGTATCCCACAAGCTATCCGAAGCATTACAGCTAAACACAGGAATTATGCACTGGCAGTTCCCAACAACAAAACAGTGGGTGCTTCTTTTGTCGTTAGCACACACCATAAGTCTATAAAAAAAGCCTCGGTGATTTCCGAAGCCTTTGCTTTCTTTTTAGAAGAGATTATTTTTCCCCCTTTTCTCGGCTTCTTTTCATCGCCTCTCCAATTTGGTTACTTGCCGTAAACGAAGCCACCATATTGTTGAGCATGTCGGAACCCGCTTGCGGAGAATTAGGCAATAAAATCAGGTTTGAATTCGTCTCTTCACCAATAGATTGTAGCGTGTCGTAGTGTTGGGTAACCACAATCAGTGCGGAAGCTTCTTGGGAGTTGATGCCTACCTTGTTTAATACTTCCACAGACTCTTCCAACCCGCGTGCAATTTCGCGCCGTTGGTCTGCAATTCCCTGTCCTTGAAGACGTTTAGATTCGGCCTCTGCCTTTGCTTTTTCTACAATCAAAATACGGGCAGCATCACCATCATACTGGGCGGCAATCTTTTTTCTTTCGGAAGCATTAATTTGGTTCATCGCATTTTTTACTTCTTGGTCAGGATCAATGTCAGTAACCAAGGTCTTAATAATGTCGTACCCATACTCAAGCATAGCATCATTAAGCTCTGATTTTACAGCAATGGCAATGTCATCTTTTCGAACAAAAACATCGTCTAGGCGCATTTTCGGCACTTCCGCACGCACCACATCAAACACGTAAGAGGTAATTTGATCGTGCGGATAATCGAGCTTATAAAAGGCCTCATAGACTTTATCGCGGATTACTTTATACTGAACAGAGACTTTTAGCTTTACAAAAACATCATCTTTAGTTTTTGTCTCTACAACAACATCTAGCTGCTGTATTTTAAGGCTTAATCGTCCAGCAATGCGATCCACAATAGGAATGCGCAACTGAAGCCCCGAATGGCGAATGCTTTGAAAACGCCCAAAGCGTTCGATAACCGCAGCCGTTTGCTGTTTCACAATAAATATCGCCGAGGAGATAAAAACGAATATGGCGAAGCCAAAAAGTAAGTTGAATACAAAAGACATAATCATAAATTTAGAGAGAACCTTAAAGGTAGTGAATTTGCGCTAAAGATTCTTAATAGCACGATTAATTCGCTCAACACAAGTTTCAGCACCCAAAAGGCTACAAATCGCAAACACATCGGGACCTCGCAAACTGCCCACCAAAGCAATGCGAAGGGGCGCCATGATTTTGCCTAACCCAATGCCGTTTTCGTTTGCCCAGTCTTTTATGAGTGTAGACAGCTCTTCGGGAGTTTGTTCAGTAGCGTTTGCTAAAAGCGCAACAACATTTCCCAAAATTTCATTGGTATTGTCTTTCCATTGTTTGCGCACGGCTTTTTCATCATATGTGCTTGGTGATTCAAAAAAGAAATTTGCTTCCTCCCAAATGTCAGTGAGCAATGTGAGTCTGTTTTGAATTAAGGCAATCACTTCAATTAGAGAAACGTTACCTGTTTTAAGCGCTCTTTTTGAGAGCTCTTTTTCTAAAACAGGCACTAAAGTTTTCGTGTTTTCTACATTTAGGTATTGTTGATTAAACCATTTGCACCGCTCAGGGTCAAAGCGGCCGCCAGACTTTGTGATGCCCCCTAGCGAAAAAGAATCGACGAGTTCTTCAAGAGAAAAAACCTCTTTCTCACCTCCTGGATTCCAGCCCAATAACGCCAAGTAATTTAGCAGGGCTGCTGGCAAATAGCCTTCTTCTTTAAACCCTGGTGTTTGAGCATCCCATTGTAATGGAAATACAGGGAAGCCAAATTTGTCTCCATCACGTTTGGACAATTTTCCTTTCCCTGTTGGCTTAAGGATTAACGGCACATGTGCAAATGCAGGCGCTTCCCAACCAAAGGCATTGTAAAGCAATACATGCAACGCCATGGACGGCAGCCACTCTTCACCGCGTATGACATGGGTGATTTTCATCAAATGATCGTCAATAACATTAGCCAAATGATAGGTAGGCATACCGTCTTGTTTCACCAGAATTTTATCATCGAGTAAAGAGGTGTATATTTCCACTTTTACACGGACTTCGTCTTGTAGCACGATTATTTCAGCAGCTTTTTTAGAATACGCTTTAAAACGGATTACATGAGGAACGCCCTTAGCCAATCGTTTTTCGGTTTCTGCCTCTCCTAATGAAATGCTGTTTGCTAACGTTTCTCTGTTTTTCCAGTTGTAAATAAATGTCTCTCCTTTAGCCTCAGCCTCTTTTCTAAGCACATCTAAATCTTCAGCAGTATCAAAGGCTATATACGCTTTTCCTGAGGCTAACAGATCTTTTATGTGTTTGATATACAGGTCTTTACGCTCGCTCTGCCGATAAGGGCCATACGCTCCGCCTACCAGCGGGCTTTCATCAGGGGCAATGCCCAACCAATCAAGAGTTTGTGCGATATACGCTTCAGCACCATCTACGTAACGCCCCTGATCGGTGTCTTCAACACGCAACACAAAAGATCCTTTGTGTTGTTTTGCGAAGAGGTAATTGTAAAGTGCTGTGCGCACGCCACCAATATGTAGTGGCCCTGTTGGGCTTGGTGCAAATCGTACACGGACAGACATATTTCCTTTTGTGCAAAGATACAATGCTATCTTCTTCTATAACAGGGTGAATTGAATATATTTGCCACGTGAAAGTAGACATTGCTTACATATATCAAACCGACTTTTCGCTACAGAACGAAGAGGCGTATTCGTTATGGCTGCAACGTTGTGCTGCGCAGCACGGCGCAAAAGCGTTACAGTTGGCGTATGCCTTTATGGATGACGAGCAGTTGTTTGAGTTAAATCAGAAATATCTTAAGCACGACACCCTTACAGATATTATCACTTTTGACGATTCTGTTGGTTCCGAAATAGATGCCAATATTGCCATTTCAATAGAGCGTATTAAGGCAAATGCCCAAGAATTCTCGCAACTTTTTCAAGATGAGCTTTTGCGTGTAATGGCGCACGGTTTATTGCATTGCCTAGGTTTCGGCGACAAAAATCCCGACGAAAAAAATGTAATGCGCTCCGCTGAAGACAAATGTATTCAACTGTTCCACGTGGAACAAAAACCCGAACAACATGTTTGATAATACGTACGATGTTATTGTGGTTGGCGGGGGTCATGCTGGCGCAGAAGCAGCAGCGGCAGCAGCAAACATGGGGAGTAAAACACTTCTTGTTACCATGAACCTGCAAAACATTGGGCAAATGTCGTGTAATCCTGCTATGGGCGGTATTGCCAAAGGTCAAATTGTACGTGAAATTGACGCTCTTGGCGGTTATAGTGGTATCGTTTCGGATAAGACAGCGATTCAGTTTAAGATGCTCAATCGCTCTAAAGGCCCTGCTATGTGGAGTCCTCGTGTGCAGTCCGACCGTATGCTCTTTGCTGCAGAATGGCGCCTTATGTTGGAGCAAACCCCCAATCTAGATTTTTATCAAGATATGGTTACCGACTTGGTGTTTGATGGCGATTCGATTGCGGGAGTTGTCACTACACTTGGCATCACGATCAAAGCTAAAACGGTTGTGCTTACAAGCGGCACCTTTTTAAATGGCTTGATTCATATTGGTGAAAAGCAATTTGGTGGAGGGCGTGCTGGTGAAAGCGCTTCTTTTGGGATTACAGAGCGATTGACGGAAATAGGCTTTTCTTCCGGACGTATGAAAACAGGCACCCCTCCGCGTGTTGATGGTCGCTCGTTGGACTACACCAAAATGATTGAACAGCCAGGAGACAATAACCCTTCTACTTTTTCTTATTTAGATAGCACGAGCCCTCTCACTAAACAACGCTCTTGCCACATGACGTATACGAGCCCACTTGTTCATGATTTACTCCGCGAAGGTTTTGATCGTTCACCAATGTTTAATGGTCGTATCAAAAGCATTGGCCCTAGGTATTGTCCGTCTGTTGAGGACAAAATCAACCGTTTTGCCGAAAAAGAACGCCATCAAATTTTTGTTGAGCCACGAAAATGGCATTTATATTCCATCAACCGTTTTGGCTTTAAAAATGGCAAAAACACTCAAATGCAAAGTTGAGGATATTTTTAAA
>JBMYLU010000040.1:0-6931 GCA_049596595.1 Flavobacteriaceae bacterium
TGGATCAGTTTGCGGTGACGATGGGCAAGCGTAAAAAACTATTACTGGTTGGGATACCATCAAAAACCAAGCATTTTTGCAAGAGGTTATCCAAGAATTTAAGCAAAATGGGATTCGCACCTCTATTTTTTTAGATCCTGATGTGGCACAAGTCGAGGCTGCCGTAAAAACAGGAACCGACCGTATAGAACTTTACACCGAATCCTATGCAGAAGGATTTTCGAACAACCCACAAAAAGCCATTGCCCCTTTTGTTGCGGCTGCCAAAAAAGCGCAAGAAGTAGGGCTGGGACTTAATGCCGGTCACGATTTGAGTTTGGAAAACATTCAGTTTTTTGCGCAAAACACGCCCGGACTTCTAGAGGTTTCCATTGGTCACGCACTTATTTGCGAATCGCTCTATTATGGTCTTGAAAATGTGATTAACCAATACATTGCTAAACTATCGAGCCACTAGTTCACAGTACCATTTCGGGCGCGGGAGACCCGCTGTTGATTTTGCATGGTTTTTTAGGCATGTCAGACAATTGGCGCACCCATGCTAGGCATTGGTCTTCAGATTACGAAGTACATGCCATTGACCAGCGCAATCACGGCAAAAGTTTTCACAGCGCGGCATTTGATTATACCCTTTTGGCACAGGATGTTATCCATTATATGGACGCAAAAAACCTTGAAAAGGCAATTGTTTTGGGACACTCGATGGGCGGAAAAACAGCGATGACCCTAGCATTGCAACATCCTGAGCGTGTTTCAAAACTCATTGTGGCAGACATTGCGCCCAAACACTACGATGTTGGAGGTAAATTTTCTCATATTATTGAGGGGCTTTTACATTTGGATGCGAATATATTTACCTCCAGAACTGCAGCCGATGAAGCCCTTGCTGTTTATGTCCCAGAAGTAGGAGTACGTCAGTTTTTGCTAAAAAATTTGACTTGGACACCCGAACGTACATTGTCACTCAAATGTAATATTAAAGTATTGCAGCACAAACTCGCCGAAATCGGGGCTGCGCCTAATACGGGGATTTACGAGGGGCAAACACTTTTTTTGGCAGGGACAAAATCGGATTATATTGTTGAGGACGATCTTGACAAAATCCATGCTTTTTTTCCAGAGGCGAAGTTGGACTGGATTGAAAATGCTGGACATTGGCTACATGCCGAAAACCCAAAAAGATTTACGCAAGCATTGCATGATTTTTTGGATTGATTTAACGTAGCTATTAGCGAAAATCACTCGAACTGACACAAAACTTAATAAAACTATAGTGCTGCTAGTTTGTCAAATTCAACTTCAAATCGTCACTTTGTCCTTCCCTGAAAATAGCCTACTTTTGCCAGCTATTAAAACACAAAAATGAACGTAACGCGAAAAGATGTAGATGCGCTTAATGCTGTTGTAACAGTTCAAATTAAGCAAGAAGATGTAACGCCACAGGTAGAAAAAGTGTTAAAAGACTACCGCAAGCGCGCGAATATTCCGGGCTTTAGAAAAGGAAATATTCCAATGAGCGTTGTTAAAAAGCAATACGGACAAGCCGTTTTGGTAGATGAGGTGAACAAAGCTTTGCAAAATTCCCTCAACGAATACCTGAACAGCGAAAAAATTGATATTCTTGGAAACCCACTTCCTGTTCCAGTAGAGGAAATTGACTGGACTGCTGAGAGCTATTCTTTTGATTTTGAATTGGGGCTTACTCCTGATGTAGAGGTAAAATTACCCAACAAAAAAGCGGTTACACGCTACGAAATTGAAGCCGATGATGCTTTTGTATCGGAGCAGTTAGCGCGTTTGCAAAAGCAATATGGTTCACTTGTTCCTACAGAGGCATTGTCCAAGGACACTGAACTTACCGTTGGTGTAGTATTTGAAGGAGTTGAAGAAAACAAAAGTGCTACTTTTTCGGTAGATGAACTTAAAAGCAAAAAAGCAGTTACAGCCTTCAAAAACGCAACTATTGGCGATGTGCTTACGCTTTCTACAAAAGGGCTTTTTAAAGAAGAGCATGTGCTGCGACGTGTTATGGGAACTGTGCCCGAAAAAGCGGTTGACCTATCGCTAACATTACAAGAGCGAAATAATCGTGAGTTGGCAGATTTGGATCAGGAGTTTTTTGATAAGGTTTTTGGCAAAGATGTGGTAAAAACAGCAACCGAATGCAAAGAAAAACTCAAAGAGGATGCTTCAGGACACTTTGAAACCCAATCCAATCAGAAGTTTATCAACGACATGACGGAGTATTTGATTGACAACACCAAGTTTTCACTACCCGACGCATTTTTGAAAAAGTGGATGCAAACCGCAGGCGAAAACCCAATTTCAGCCGAAGAAGCCGAAGCAGAATATGCTAAGTCGGAACGTGGGTTGCGTTATCAGCTCATCGAATCTAATCTGATTCAAGAAAACAACTTGCAAATCACTAGAGAAGAAGTCGAGAATTTCGCGAAGGACTTACTCAAAAAGCAAATGTTACAATTTGGTCGTACAGACGTTAAAGATGAAGAATTGAATGATATTGCCACTCGAATTTTGGGCAACCAAGACGAAGTAAAACGTATTTCTGACCAAGTAATGAGCGAAAAAATGCGTCAGCTGTTTTTGGAAAAAGGCAACATCAAAGTGAAAAAAGTAAACTACGACACCTTTATTAAGGAAGCTTACAAAAAATAATCGCTATATTTAGCATACAACTTTAAGGTATGGACTACGGCAAAGAATTTAAAAAATATGCAACCAAGCACCACGGAATAAACTCCTTGTACTACGATGAAATCGTGAGCAGTTTAACTCCCTACATCATTGAAGAGCGTCAACTCAACGTGGCGCAAATGGACGTGTTTTCGCGCCTGATGATGGATCGCATCATCTTTTTGGGAACCGCTATCAACGATAGCGTGGCGAATATCATTCAAGCGCAATTGCTGTTTTTGGAGAGTGCCGATAAGAGTAAAGACATTCAGATTTACATCAATTCGCCCGGCGGAAGTGTCTATGCCGGATTGGGGATTTACGACACCATGCAGTTCATTAATCCCGATGTAGCCACGATTTGTACGGGGATTGCAGCCTCAATGGGTGCGGTGTTGCTTTGTGCAGGTCAAGAGGGGAAACGTTCTGGATTGCCACACTCGCGTGTGATGATTCACCAACCTTTGGGCGGTGCGCAAGGGCAAGCATCGGACATTGAAATTACGGCGCGTGAGATTCTAAAACTTAAAAAAGAGTTGTACGAAATCATTGCGAAGCACAGTAATCAGTCGTATGATAAGGTTTACGAAGACTCCGACCGTGATTATTGGATGAAAGCTCCTGAAGCAAAGGAGTATGGCATGATTGACGAAGTGCTTACAAAAAACTAGACCGTGGAAGATTTGACTTGCTCGTTTTGTGGACGTAAAAAAGCCGAAACCAAGTTGTTGGTGGCAGGGCTAAATGCGCACATTTGCGACAAGTGTGTAGACCAAGCTGTGGGCATCATTCAAGAAGAAACAGTTCATGCTGAAACCACCGCTTCTACCGCCGATTTTTTACTCAAAAAGCCAAAGCAAATCAAAGCGTTTTTGGACGAATATGTGATTGGGCAGGAGCAAGCTAAAAAGGTACTTTCCGTGGCGGTGTACAATCACTACAAAAGGCTGCATCAACCCAAAGACGAGAACGATGTAGAGTTGCAGAAAAGTAACATTATCATTGCTGGACAAACCGGAACGGGCAAAACACTATTGGCAAAAACCATTGCCAAAATGCTGCAAGTGCCGCTTGCCATTGTAGACGCTACGGTACTCACCGAGGCGGGTTATGTGGGCGAAGACGTAGAAAGTATTCTAACGCGCTTACTCCAAGCTGCCGACTATGACCAGCAAAAAGCTGAAAAGGGCATCGTGTTTATTGATGAGATTGATAAGATTGCCCGAAAAAGCGACAACCCTTCCATTACCCGCGATGTATCGGGAGAGGGCGTGCAACAGGCGTTGCTAAAGCTATTGGAAGGCACTGTGGTAAATGTACCGCCCAAAGGTGGACGCAAACACCCCGACCAAAAATTTGTAGAAATTAACACCGAAAACATCTTATTTATTGCCGGTGGTGCTTTTGACGGCATTGAGCGTCATATTGCCAAACGCCTAAACATGCAAGCGGTGGGTTACAGTACTTCGGCAAAACGAACTTCAGTTTCGGAAGAAGATTTGTTGGCGCATATCACCCCCTCAGACCTTAAAGATTTTGGACTGATTCCCGAAATTATTGGACGATTACCCGTGCTTACGCACATGAATGCGCTTAGCAAAGCGGCATTGCGTGCCATTTTGGTAGAACCCAAAAATGCGCTGGTAAAGCAATACGAACATTTGTTTGCGTTAGACAATATTGAGCTAACATTTGCTCCTGCAGCCTTGGACTATATTGTGGCGCAAGCCCTGCATTACACCCTTGGTGCGCGTGGGTTGCGCTCGCTTTGCGAAGCCATACTCACCGACGCCATGTTTGAACTGCCCGGCACCGACACCACCGCACTTAAAGTGACCAAACGCTACGCCGAAAACAAACTGAATGGTGTAGTATTAGACCAGCTAAAAGCAGCGTCTTAGTTTTTTTGTTACACCCCCAACAATTCCTCTAAATATTCTCTAGAATTAGATAGGCGGGGTACTTTGTGTTGCCCGCCAATTTTACCTTTATGCTTAAGCCATTTGTAAAAGGTTTTGGGTTTTGCCACATGGAGTTTTAGCGGCATTAGCGTTATATTTTTATAGCGTTTGGCTTCGTAGTCCGAGTTTATGGCTTGAAGGGCAAGGTCTAAATCCTGAGCAAAAGCATCGGGGTTTTGGGGTGGTTTTTTAAATTCAATCAGCCATTCGTGACCGCCTTTTTCAGCACCATCCATAAAAATGGGCGCAGCGGTATAGTCCACCACTTGTACGTGATGCTTTTGGCATACGTTTTCTAGGGCAGTATCGGCATTTTCAATGACCAATTCTTCTCCAAACACATTGATAAAATGTTTGGTCCTACCCGTAATTTTAAATCGGAAGGGCGCAACAGAAGTAAAGCGAATGGTATCACCAATATGGTAACGCCACAGTCCGGCGTTGGTTGAAATAATCACGGCGTATTGTACCCCAACTTCCACCTCTGAAAGCGGAATAACCTTTTCGTTTTTGGTGCCGTAGGTTTTCATAGGGATAAACTCATAAAAAATCCCGTAATCGAGCATAAGGAGTAATTCGTTGGAATGGAGTTGGTCCTGTACTCCAAAAAAGCCCTCAGAGGCGTTGTACAATTCCACATAGTGTATGCTATCGCTTGGCAGTAAGGTTTTGTACTGGTCTTTGTATGGCAAAAAATTAACCCCACCATGAAAATACACTTCCATATTGGGCCATACCTCCAAAATACTTTCCCGTCCGGTTTCGGCGAGTACCTTTTGTAGTAGCACCAACATCCATGAGGGCACGCCTGCCATACTCCGAATATCTTGGCGCAAGGTTTCTTTTACAATGGCTTCCATTTTTGATTCCCATTCTGCCATTAACGATACCTTTTGGCTAGGGGAGCTCACCAATTCTGCCCAAATGGGCAGGTTGTCTATCATAATAGCAGATAAATCGCCGAAATAGGTGTTGTTTTCTTCATACAGGGCTTTGCTCCCGCCAAGACGTAATGCCTTGCCTTGAAATAACGTGGAGTTTTCATTATTGGCAAAATACAGGCTTAGCATGTCTTTTCCTCCCTTAAAATGGCAGTCCTCTAATGACTCATTTGAGATGGGAATAAACTTACTTTTGGCGTTGGTCGTTCCGCTTGATTTGGCAAACCACTTAATCGGCGTGGGCCAAAAAATATTTTGTTCACCCTTGCGTGAGCGCTCAATCATGGGCGCGATTTCCTCGTAGGTACGCACGGGAACGCGATTCACAAAATCCTCATAGTGTTGCATGTCGGCAAAGCCGTATTGTTTGCCTACTTCGGTGTTTTTGGCAGTTTGCAGCAAATTAGTCAATTCTTCCTGTTGTACCTCATTGGGATATTTGATAAACAATTCAATGTCGTGGACACGCTTTTTGAGCAGCCAAGAAACAACGGTATGCAGTAGCGGTATTGCCATTTTGGGTATATTGCTGAACGAAAATACAAATTATGTTTCAAGGGGTACTCACCAAAATGCGAACGGAATGGAATTCACCGGTAAACTATTATCTGCTTTTCCAAGATTCTTTCTTGCATGTCAATGGCTTACTCGGTAAAAAGGTGCAGCTTTCCCATGTTGGATACGAGTGTTTGAGCTGCCACGAACCCAAGGAAATTTTCCGTCAGGGATTTTGTAAGTCGTGCTTTTTTGAAACGCCCAGCGCTGGTGAATGGATTATGAAACCTGAACTCAGTAAAGCGCATTTGGGAATTGAAGATCGGGATTTGGCGTTTGAGCAACAGGTGCAATTGCAACCCCATGTGGTGTATTTTGCGGTGTCTAGCGGATTGAAAGTAGGGGTTACCCGAAAGTCGCAAGTACCTACCCGATGGATAGACCAAGGTGCACATCAGGCGTTGCCCATTGTGGAGGTGCCCAACCGCTATTTGGCAGGGATTACCGAAGTTGCCCTAAAAGCATTTTATAACGATAAAACCAACTGGCGAACTATGCTGCAAAACCAAGGTGAAGCATTGGATTTGGTTGCCGAGCGTGAAGCCTGTTTGCCCAAACTCCCCGAAGAAGTACACCCCTATGCGGTAACGGACAAAGCTATTGAAGTTGCCTTTCCGGTACAACGTTTTCCCGAAAAAGTAAAGAGTTTAAACCTTTCAAAATCACTTGAATATCAAGGGGTGTTAAAGGGTGTTAAAGGGCAGTATTGGATTTTTGAAGACGACACTGTTTGGAATGTGCGCGGACACGAGGGACACGTAGTCAATATTGCTGTACACT
>JBMYLU010000041.1:0-6902 GCA_049596595.1 Flavobacteriaceae bacterium
TTTTTTGCTGTAGCCGTTTTTAAGCCTGAATTTGTGGTAGCGCTCAAAAAGCTGATGGTCAGTATAGCAGACCACGTTTTCGTCTTCATCTACAAACCCTTGATATAGTGGGGCAACCCAGCACTGAAAAGGAGTTTCGGGGGCTATTTCTTCGATAATTTGAGAAAGCCGTTCCTTTTGGGTTTCCGATGCGCAAAAAAATATGATTCGTGCGTTGTTGTGCTGTGTTTTCGGCGAGATGTTCTGCAAACCAATCAAATTTGCGTTGAAAATGGGGTTGTGGTTGGCAATTAAAAAGCAATGAGGTGTTAGCGTCACTTGGTGCAAAGTGCACACAACTTTTCGATTTCAATTGTGTTGAAAACTCATCCCCACGAATAAATAAATCCTCCGGGGGTAGCCTTCGAATTTCTCCATTAATAGTTTGATGTGTTTTTTGGGCGTGCGCAAACAACTTGTCGAGCTCTGCAACCACAAGGCTTTCGTTTTGTACACACACTACTACATCATCTTGTAAAAAGGAAAGTATGGATTGCCGCGCCTCTTTTTCTTCTTTTTGCTCAATATTGGCAAGGATGCTAATTTTCTCCAGCGCCTGTGTGGAACGCTGAGAAGTTACATCAAAGCTGCGAAGGGTATCCACCTCATCGCCAAAAAACTCAATTCGAAAGGGCTCATCATGGCTAAAAGAATACACGTCTAAAATACCGCCACGCATGGCAAACTCACCGGGTTCGGTAACAAAATCTACTCGGTTAAAACCAAACGTAAAGAGGGTTTCGTTGACAAAGTCAATACTGAGTTCATCCCCCTTTTTCAGGGTTAAGGTTTTGCTTTGCAAGGCTTTTGTTGTAAGCACTTGCTCAAAAAGGGCTTCGGGATAGCTTACCACCAATTGCCGGGGTGTATCCTTTACTTTTTGCAAAACTTCTGCACGCAACAGTACATTTGCATTGTCGGTTTCTTCAATGCTGTATGGACGACGATAGCTTGCCGGAAAAAATAAGGGCGAGTTGGGAAGTAACACCTCTAAATCGTTAAAAAAATAGGCAGCTTCTTCTTTATTGTTGAGTATCCAAAGCACGGTGCTAGGGTGTTGCTCAACTATGGATTTTACCAAAAAACTGTGTTTAGAGCCTATCAGCCCAGAGGCAAAAACGGTGCCGTTGGCACATGCGTTTTCATACACCGCACGAAATTGTGAGTTGTTTTGATAAAGCTCAGGAAGTTTTGCCACGCCTGCTTTTTTGGCAAAAATACGAAGTCAAAAGCCCTTACCACCTCTTTGCGTTATTTTTTAAACAAATTCGTTATTGCCTGTGAAGTTAAAATCACCCTATTCAGATAAGAGTTACTACATTTGCCCCCGATGAAACAACCGCTAATTCGTATTGCTACTGCTGCCGATGTTCCTGGCATACTTGCGCTTATTCGCGAGTTAGCTGTCTTTGAACGTGAACCTGATGCGGTTGAAGTTACTGAAGAGGAACTTACAAAAGACGGCTTTGGCGAAAACGCCCATTTTCAATGTTTTGTAGCAGAAATAGACCAACGCATAGTGGGCATTGCCCTCTTTTACCCATGCTATTCAACATGGAAAGGAAAGTCGTTTCATCTGGAAGATTTAATTGTAACCCAATCGGAGCGCGGAAAAGGCATTGGCTTTGAGTTGTTAAAGACATTTATTGCCTATGCACACGATTCGGGGGTTCGTCGAATTCAATGGGCGGTATTGGATTGGAATACTTCCGCCATCAAATTTTATGAAAAACATGGCGCGAAAATCCTCTCGGATTGGAGAATTACCCAAATGACCGAGGGTGCCATACAACAATTTATAGCAAAACATCATGCGCGTATTTAAGTTTGGAGGCGCATCTGTAAAAGATGCCGAAGGAGTAAAAAATGTGGCCAATGTATTGACGCAAACAGGTCACGAAAACACCGTTGTGGTGATTTCTGCCATGGGTAAAACTACCAATGCCCTTGAGGCGGTAGTATCGGCGTATTTTGAAAAACCCGAAACCTATAAGGGACTGCTTCACGAGGTGGAAGTATTTCATCAAGATATTGTTTCGGAATTGTTTGATGGTAATGATGCGCCTATTTCAAAACGTGTAAAAAACCTTTTTAAGCAGTGCAATACCTTTTTGGCGAATAACCGCTCGCCACACGACGCTTTTGTCTACGACCAAGTGGTAAGTTTTGGCGAATTGCTTTCCACCTCTATTGTTTGCGCCTATCTGAACCACAAGGGCATAGCAGCGGAATGGGTTGATGCAAGGTCCTGTATCAAAACAGATAATTATTACCGAAGTGCGCACTTGAATTGGGAGTACACGCAATCGGCTATCCAGCAGCAAATGCAAGGCAGTGTACTCAAAATCACCCAAGGGTTTATCGGTTCTGACGAGAACAATTTCACCACGACTTTGGGCAGGGAAGGTTCCGATTATTCGGCGGCTATTTTTGCGTATTGTCTAGGGGCTACAGATGTTACTATTTGGAAAGATGTACCGGGTGTGCTAAATGCCGACCCCCGTGTTTTTGAGAACACCGAGTTGCTACACCATATTTCCTATCAAGAGGCGATAGAGTTGGCGTTTTATGGAGCTTCGGTAATTCATCCAAAGACCTTGCAGCCCTTGCAACGCAAAGAAATTCCGCTGTTTGTTAAGTCGTTTTTGAACCCTACGGCAGACGGAACTCAAGTAGGCAAAGGCGTACGTATGCGACCCGAAGTGCCCTGTTATATTGTAAAAAAAGGATTGTCTTTACTTCGCCTCTCTACCCGTGATTTTTCATTTGTAGTAGAGGATAATATCAGCGATATTTTCAGGTTATTGCACGAGCACAAAATGTCTGTGGATTTGATTCAAAATTCGGCGATTAGCTTTTCAGTTTGCGTTAATGATAAGTACAATAATATGGACGCCTTGCTGCATACGCTTCGCGGGCGATTCGATGTGAAACATACTCCCAATGTTACGCTTTACACCATTCGTCACTTTAAAGAAGATTCAGCCAATGGACTGCTAAAAGCCCACGAATTAGTGCTTGAACAACGCACGCAAACAACACTACAGTTGGTGATGAAATAGCTATATTTAGCGTCAAATTTCCCAAATGCCACTGGTACATTCTACAGATATAGCTACTGTTCTTGGTCTTGCCAATACAGGTTTTTTTGGCCGAATGGTAGGGAGGTTGGTGTTGTGGTTGCTACGACTAGATAAGGTTAATGCCATTTATGAAAAAAGTCTAGCAAGCGGTGATGATTCTCAGTTTTTAACGGCGCTTTTATATCACTTTAAAATAAACTATCACCTTAGTCCGGAAGAGTTAAAGCGGATTCCCAAAGAGGGTCCTGTGGTACTTGTCTCAAATCATCCGTTGGGGGGTATAGACGGGATACTTCTGATGCATTTTCTGCAACAGGTACGCCCCGATGTAAAGCTTATGGCAAACTTTTTATTGGAGCGTGCAACCCCCTTAAAAAAATGGATTATTGCTGTAAACCCATTTGATGCAAAGCAGTCTGAAAAATCGAGTGTGGGCGGGTTTAGGCAAGTGCTGCGTCATTTGCAAAACGATGGACTTTTTGCGGTTTTCCCTGCGGGAGAAGTCGCCTCTAAACTCAAAAAACAAGTTCCCATAGACCCCGAATGGAATGAAGCTACCATGCGTCTTATTCAACGCGCCAAAGTACCTGTAGTCCCTATTTATTTTCACGCTCGAAATAGTTCGTTATTTTACCGCTTGGCAAAAATAAATGGCTTGTTGCGCACTGCCCGTCTTCCTGCCGAGCTACTGACGCAAAAGTTCCGCACGATTGATGTTCGCATAGGGAAAGCCATCCCAATAAAAGACCAAAACAACCATGAGTCCGTATCGGCGTATTCGGAGTTTTTACGCAAAAAGGTATATATGCTTTCCAATAGTTTTGAGCGAAAACCTATTTTGAACCGCGTGCCACAACCCCTTAGAAGACGGAGTAAAAAGGTGTTGCCCATTGCGCCTGAAGTGCCCCTTTCTAATTTGGAAAAAGAAATTCATCTTTTAAAAGAAGCCAAGAAGTCGCTTTTAGTATCCAAAGATTATGAGCTTTTTTTAACGCCCTCTTTTCTAATTCCCAACATGCTTACCGAAATTGGTAGGCAGCGCGAAATTGCCTTTAGAGCTGTGGGCGAGGGCACCAACAAATCCCTAGACCTTGACCATTTTGATGAAGACTACTTACACCTTTTTTTGTGGGATCACAGTGCAAAGCGTTTGGTGGGGGCATACCGTTTAGGATTGGGAAAAGAACTCATGCACACCCATGGATTGTCGGGGCTTTACCTTGCCGAACTTTTTAAATTCGAATCCGAAATTCAGCCTATGCTCAGCAATACCATTGAGTTGGGTAGGGCATTCGTATCCAAGGAGTATCAGCAACGCCCCATGCCTTTATTTTTACTTTGGAAAGGCATTATTCATGCAACACTACGCCACCCAGACCACGCCTTTCTTATGGGAAGTGTGAGCATTAGCAACCAGTTTTCAAAGTTTACCAAGTCGCTGATGATTGAGTTTATGCGGTCGCATTATTATGACCCTTTTTTGGCGCAATACATTACCCCAAAAAAAGAGTTTAAAGTGAAGCTAAACGATGCCGACAAAGAATTTGTTTTTGACGAAACCTCGGCAGACCTCAACAAGTTTGATAAGCTCATTGATGAGGTTGAACCCGGGAATTTACGTTTGCCAGTGTTGATTAAAAAATACATTAAACAAAATGCTCGTGTGGTGTCTTTTAATGTAGACCCCCTTTTCAATAACGCTATTGACGGCCTGATGTATATTAAGGTCAAAGACATTCCGGCGAGTACTGTACAACCAGTTTTGGAGGAGTTTCAAGCCTCGCTAGAGGCAAATGCACCTTAGCCTAACAGATAGGATTTTATAAAGGTTTTGCAATAATCCTTAATTTCATCGCGGGTAGCAGCAAAGGCAGCGTGAATTTCATTTTCGTCTTCAGAAGCTAACTTCGAAGGATCAGAAAAATTTTTGTGCCAGCGTTGCGCATTTTCACTTGGAATATACGGGCAATTTTCGTTGGCGTGGTCACAAACCGTAATGATATGGTCAAAGGAAATATCGGCGTATTCATCTACATGATTTGAGGTGTGTTCGCTGATATCAATACCTGCTTCTTTCATAATGCTCACAGCGTGTTGATTTAGTCCGTGGGTTTCGATTCCGGCACTGTAAACAGCAACTTTATGCCCACCATAAAATTTCATAAACCCATGCGCCATTTGACTACGACACGAATTTCCAGTACAAAGATATTTTTCATGGGTGCTAAATAAATACTTCGTAAAGTTTTTCAGGTTTACTTTGTGTTAAGATTCCTTAAAATTATTTGGAACTCAAAACCTTTTTGATTTTTGACAGGATGACCTCACTAAGCTTTAGATGGCTTTGTATGGTCCAACCCGCCACGTGAGGCGTTAGCACCACATTTGGATGTTGGGATAAATATTTCCATTCGTCAGATTGTTCCAAAGCCACCTCAAAAGCAGCGGTTTCTTTGTCCAGTACGTCCAAACATGCCCCTTTAATTTTTCCACTTTTTAAGCCTTCCACCAAATCTGTGGTAACCACTTGATTTCCACGGGCGGTATTGATTAGCCAAAAAGGGCTGTGCATTTTCGCAATAAAGTCCCGATTTACATAGTGATGAGTAGTATCGTTTAGGGGTAAATGCAGACTTACTACCTCCGCTTTTTCCATTAGGATTTTTAAGGATACTTGTTGTACAAATTCGTCGCTTTTGTCAGGCAAAATATCATGGCACAGAACGGTTACATCAAAACCCGAAAGTTTTTTGGCAAACTGTTTTCCGGTGTGTCCGTAGCCGATAATCCCAATGGTTTTTCCACTGAGTGCTTCACCACGATTGGCTTCGCGCTGCCAGATACCGCTACGCACTTCGGCAGTTGCTTTTGGAATTTTATTGAATACACTCAATAGCATACCTAGCGCGTGTTCGCCCACAGCGGAACTGTTTCCCTCTGGAGCCGCTAAAATAGCAATGCCTAATTTTTTAGCTGTTTTTACATCGATATTTTCCAAACCCGAGCCTACACGAGCGATGAATTTCAGGCTTGTTGCCTTGTGCAAAAAAGTACTGTCGATGGGAATTCGACTTCGAATAACAAGACCTTGGTAGTGCTCAATTTCGTGCTCAATTTCTTCTTTGGATGAAGTGGTATTTACCTCGTTTTCGAACCCCATAGCTTCAAGCCCTTCTATTAATGCAGGGTGATTTTCATCTAGGTGTAAAATCCGTATCATCTTAAAAACCTAAAAGGATTTTGGCGATATAGAAAAAGAGAAAAATGCCAAAAATATCGTTGCTCGTGGTGATAAATGGTCCTGTGGCAATAGCAGGATCGATGTTGTTTTTGTCCAAAATAATGGGCACAAAAGTGCCTACCAGTGCCGAAACCACAATAACACAAAGCATTGAAAGCGCAATGATAAAACTGACGGCTGCTTCAATTCCCAAAAAGTACCCAAAAATGAGCAAAAGTGACCCCAATGCTACGCCGTTGATAAGGCTTAGCCCTACTTCTTTTAAAAGGCGATTAAAAAGACTTCCTTTTACAATGTCGTTTGCCAACCCTTGTACAATAATTGCAGAGGATTGTACCCCAACGTTACCTGCCATCGCTGCAATTAGTGGGGTAAAAAAGAACAGCGTTTTGTAGGATGGATGACTCATCACCTCTTCAAAACCTTCGAGGATAAATACGCTTCCCAAACCGCCAAAAAGCCCTAAAATAAGCCATGGCAAACGCGCTTTGGTTAGATCGATAATGCTATCATCGGCTTCTACGTCTGTAGCAATACCT
>JBMYLU010000042.1:0-6880 GCA_049596595.1 Flavobacteriaceae bacterium
TTAAGCGTATCCATCACGGCTTCGGCATAGCGCTTGTGATAAATTTCCATTGCCTAGTCAAAAACCAACCACCAATAACGTTGAGCACTCCAGCAACCCGATACACGGCACTATCTGCCCCCCAAGCGCGATCTGCCAACGATGTGCCCATAGCCACCATAAAGGTTACGTAGGTGGTAGATAAGGGCAATTTGTATGAGGTGGCAATAGAAATAAGTACCGCGGCAACGGTGAGGTTTATCGAGGCTCTGATGTTGTCAAACGCAGGGGCGTCTTCGGCTTTGGCATAGCGTTGTGCTTTGGCAGGGGTAAACCGAACCTTAATTTTTTCAATAAGTATGGATGGCGTAACGGCTTCTACCACACGCACCGAACCCACAAAGGCTCGTACCAAGCCTCTAGAAAAGGGGTTGGAATCAAAACGCTCTTGCGTACGTTCTTGACGTGATAATTCGATAGAGGTTTTAAGCACTTCTTGCGCTTTTGACGAAAGCCAAAGCGTGACTACCATGACCAAACCGGCAAGGATGAGCAATGCCGTAGGCGTAGCCACTTTTGCCGAGAGGAATGCCATATTAAAAAGCTCAGCAGAAACACCCGATACTTTCCAGGCTTCGTAAGACTGCCAGGCTGCAATGGGCACCCCAATAAAGTTTACCAGGTCGTTGCCAGCAAAGGCAAGTGCCAACGAAAACGTACCCACAATAATGACAACCTTATAGATGTCTGTACGCAAAATATAGGTAGCCAATAAAGACAACGCTGTCCAAATCATCCAGCTGACGCCAAGTACGCGGTCGGCTTGTGTGGCTACAAAATCTTTTAGCGATGCTCCCCCAAGAAACCCATAAGTATTATCAGCAAACGGGGTTCCTTTGATGCCTTTTGCTAAAATAAAGTAGGTGATGGCGGTTAAAGCCAAACCTCCAAAAATTGCACCCATCCATTTGGGATTGTTTTCAAAATGAAAGGTCAGGATAAGGCGACTGATGTATTGCACCACAGCCCCAACGGTGAAGGCAATAAACACAGAGAGTAAAATCCCAAAAATGATTTGTGTTGCCTTACTGACATTGATAAATTCCATCAACGATTCGGATGCACCCCCCATATAGATTTTGACCAACGAAATGGCAACGGCAGCCCCTAACAATTCAAACACAATAGATACGGTCGTGGAGGTAGGCAGCCCAAGAGTGTTAAAGAAGTCCAACAACAAAATATCGGTGAGCATCACCGCCATAAAAATGACCATGATTTCATCGAAGTAAAAGAGTTCCGGATTAAAAATACCTTTTCGGGCAACCTCCATCAGTCCGCTGGAGAAAATAGCCCCAGCAGCCACACCCAAACTAGCAATGATCATTACCGTTTTAAAGCTAATCGCCTTAGAACCAATGGCATGAACCTAACAAAGCAACCACCACGTCCATGTTTGGAAATGTTGCGGTGAGGTCTTGCGCAAAATTGAACAATAACCCCAAAGACTCTAAAGCGGCCACCGCCATTAAAATTCCTAAGAAAAACAAAATACTAGGAAGTTCAATTTTAGTGAGTGCGGTATGCACAGGGCTGTGTGCGCCATGGGAATCGGATGCTTTATCAATGGTTGACATCGAAAATTTTGTACTACTGTAGATTTCAGCAAATGTTGCCACTACTGCTAACGAAAGCATCATACCTACATAGGGGGGCAAATGTGTAATTGTTTTAAAAACAGGAACAAATAAAATAGACCCTAAGCCCAAATACAACATCGTAGCACCATAAGGGGTTTTGGTGTTGTTATTCGATTCAATTGCATCAATTTTACCTTTAAACACACTAAAACGACTCGCAATAAGCGTGGGGATAATCATGCATACCAAAGAAGGAATCAGTAGATATTTTACGAGTTCGGGGGTAGTGACTTTTTTACCAATCCAAAGCATGGTGGTGGTAACATCGCCAATGGGAGACCAGGCGCCACCTGCGTTGGCTGCAACAATAATAAGTCCAGCAAACCATAGCCGTGTATTGCGCTCACTAATCACTTTTTGTAAAATGGTAATAAGGACTATTGTAGCGGTCAGGTTATCAATAATTGCCGAAAGGATAAATGCCAAAATGGAAAAAATCCAAAGAAGTTTTACTTTACTTCGTGTACGGATAAACCCCTTTATGGTTGCAAATCCATCAAAGTAGTCAATGATTTCCACAATGGTCATAGCCCCCAGAAGGAAAACCAAAATTTCGGCAGTTTTCCCTAAATGATGCAAAAGAATTTCATCAATATGCGTCTCGTGTAGGCTTTTCGAAACCGTATCTACATCAAAAACAGGAAGGTGTCCAAGTGCAATTAACGCCCACAAGATTGCCATCATGGCAAGGGCAGGGATAAGTTTGTCAATTTTAAGGTTGTGTTCTAGGGTTATTGAGAGATATCCTAAAAAGAACACGATCAGTATTATGGTTTCCATGGTTTTGATTTGCAAATTTTGAGAAAACAAATATAGTAATGTGTGTTGTTTGAAAAAATAGCACAAGTGGATATTTAAAACCGCTGGCATCAACACAAGCTATCATTATTTAACTAAAATAAATTTTAACCCCAATTTAAAATGGGGTATAAGCAAATAATATTTATTTTTTTGTACAATACCCCTAAAAAAAATAGGGGGTAGTATTGAATTTTAATTGAAATTGATAATTGTTAATTTACAGGCTTACATTTTACGTAATTCTTAATTGAATAAATCAATTTTATCAATGCAGTATTCTGCCATAAATAGCATCTCACAATATTGCCATTATTTAAATTCGAAAATTATATTTGGAAAAAATTGAAATATGTTACCTCATCCACAAGGTTTATACCATCCTGAAAACGAGCACGATAATTGCGGAGCTGGGTTTATTTGTAGCTTGGAAGGCAAGCGAACAAACGATATCATACACAAGGCATTAGATATCCTTGTAAAGCTGGAACATCGTGGTGCCGTTAGCGCAGATGGCAAAACAGGGGATGGAGCAGGTATTCTTATTGACATTCCACATGATTTTTTAAAAGATGTATGCTCTTTTGAGGTTCCCAAGCCACAGACCTATGCATTAGCAATGGTGTTTCTCCCCCAAAAGCTAAATCAACGTACACACTGTATTGCGATTTTTGAAGAAGAGCTCAAAAGACAAGAACTTGAAATCATCGGTTGGCGCGATGTGCCTACCAACATTGATGTAGTGGGGAAAATTGCAAAACAAACCCTTCCTAACATAAAACAGGTATTTGTTAAAGACGCAACAGAAAAACTTACTGAGGATCAACTAAATACCAAAGCCTTTATTGCCCGTAAACGTGCGGAACACCGCGTGTATGCCAGCAAAATGTCAGAGAGTTCCTATTTCTATTTGCCAAGTTTTTCTACGCGCACCGTAATTTACAAAGGACTGCTAATGCCCGAAGACATCGAAGGTTTCTACATGGACCTAAAAGATCCGCGTGTAGTAACTCGATTGGCACTTGTACATCAACGTTTTTCTACCAATACCTTCCCAACATGGGATTTGGCACAACCGTTCCGATACATGTGTCACAACGGCGAAATCAACACCTACAGAGGAAATGTGATTCGCATGAAAGCACGTGAGGAGCTTTTTGCCAACGAATTTTTTGGAGATGATATTAATCATATAACTCCAATTGTATTGCCTGGAAAGTCAGATTCGTCCTCCATGGACATGGTGGTAGAGTTACTCCTCCACACGGGACGTTCGCTGCCCGAAGTAATGATGATGCTAGTCCCCGAAGCCTGGGAAAGACACCAATCAATGGACGAGGCAAAAAAGAATTTCTACGCCTATAACGCTTGTATCATGGAACCTTGGGACGGTCCTGCATCGGTGCCCTTTACCGACGGAAAATACATTGGCGCACTACTAGACCGAAACGGACTTCGCCCGTCGCGCTACACGGTAACCAAAGACGGCTATGTGGTCATGTCTTCTGAAACTGGGGTTATTGACATTGACCCCGCAAATGTTTCCCTTCACGGACGCTTAGAGCCTGGGCGGATGTTCTTGGTAGATATGGAAGAAGGGCGCATCATTGAAGACAAAGAAGTAAAAGAAAAAATTTCTGCCAAACACCCTTATGGCGACTGGCTTAAAGAAAACTTATTACCCCTAAAAGAGGTGCCCTACACTGGCAACAAAACACCCGTTGAAGCTGAACCCTTTATCAAACGTCTGCAAGCCTTTGGCTACACAGAGGAGGACATCAAAACACTCATCACACCCATGAGTACGCAAGGTAAAGAGGCTATAGGCTCTATGGGAACAGATACGCCTTTGGCGGTACTTTCCCACAAGCCACAATTGCTTTATAATTACTTTAAGCAACTTTTCGCGCAGGTTACTAATCCGCCTTTGGACGGAATTCGCGAGGAAATCGTAACAGACACCTCTATGTCGGTGGGTAGTGACGCCAATATTTTTGATGTTTCACCTGATCATGCCAAAAAATTACGCATCCAAAATCCTATTATCTCAAATGAAGATTTGGATAAAATAAAGTTTATTGAACATAAAGATTTTAAGGCAAGCTCAGTACCTGCACTCTACGATATTCATTCCGGAAACAATGGGCTGGAACGCGCCTTAGATGCTATGCTAATCCAAGTTCAAAAAGAAGTCGAGTCAGGAGCGAATATTATTATCCTTTCAGACCGAGGTGTAAGCGATGAAAAAGCACCTATCCCCATGTTATTGGCGTGTGCACATGTTCATCATGGCATGATGAAACATCGTTTGCGGTCTAGTTTTGGCATCATCATCGAATCGGCTGAACCTCGTGAACCGCATCATTTTGCGTTATTGTTTGGATATGGCGCAAGCGCCATTAATCCCTACATGGTTAACGAGATTATTGAGCATCAAATTGAAACTGGCATTGTAAAAGGGCTTTCCTCAGAGAATGCCATTGCGAATTTTAACAAAGCCATTGCCAAAGGATTGATTAAAATCATGAACAAAATTGGTATCTCAACGCTACACTCCTACCGTGGGGCACAAATTTTTGAGGCACTAGGTTTGAGTAAAAAATTTATTGACACCTATTTCTGCAATACCGCTACACGAATTGAGGGAATCGGACTTAAAGAGGTGGAACAAGAAATTGCCAAACGCCACGATTTTGCCTTTGGCGAAAAAGCCGCCGGAGAGGGAATAGACCTTGAAATTGGCGGAAGCTACCGTTGGCGTAGAAATGGCGAAGCGCATATGCTAAACCCCGCCAGTATTGCCAAGCTACAGCTTGCCACAAACAAAGGGAGTTACAGCACCTTCGAGGAATATTCGAAATTGGTTAACGACCAAAGCAAGCAACTTATGACGCTTCGCGGGATGTTTACCTTTACCGATTTAGACCCGATACCTTTGGACGAAGTTGAACCTTGGACTAAAATTGTAAAGCGCTTTAAAACAGGTGCTATGTCGTTGGGTTCAATAAGCGAAGAGGCGCATGAAAACTTAGCCAAAGCCATGAACCGCATTGGCGGAAAAAGTAACTCGGGAGAGGGCGGTGAAGACCCACGACGCTTTACCCGTGACGAAGACGGCGAATGGCGCAATTCTGCCATTAAGCAAGTGGCTTCGGGAAGGTTTGGCGTTTCATCTCACTACCTGACCAATGCACGTGAGATTCAAATCAAAATGGCACAAGGGGCAAAACCCGGAGAGGGCGGTCAGCTTCCTGGACCAAAAGTAAATCCATATATCGCGTCGGTGCGAAACTCTACGCCTTATGTAGGACTAATTTCACCCCCACCACACCACGATATTTACTCTATTGAGGATTTGGCACAATTGATTTACGACCTAAAAAATGCAAACCGTGAGGCACGTATCAACGTGAAATTAGTATCAGAGGTAGGTGTCGGAACCATTGCTGCAGGAGTGGCAAAAGCCAAAGCAGATGTCATTTTGATTTCAGGTTACGACGGCGGACCAGGAGCATCTCCCCTAACTTCTCTCAAACATGCCGGATTGCCCTGGGAGCTTGGTATTGCCGAAGCACAACAAACCCTTGTAATGAACGACCTTCGTGGGCGTATCGTTATGGAGTGTGACGGACAAATGAAAACGGGACGTGACGTAGCCATTGCCTGCTTGTTGGGTGCTGAAGAATTTGGTTTCTCTACTGCACCACTTGTTGCTTCGGGCTGCATTATGATGCGTGCGTGCCACCTAAACACCTGTCCGGTGGGTATTGCTACACAAGATCCAGAGTTGCGTAAAAACTTTAAAGGGAAGCCAGAGCATGTTATCAACTTTATGCATTTTGTAGCAGAAGAAATGCGCGCCATCATGGCACAACTTGGCTTCAGAACCGTTGACGAAATGGTGGGACAAAGCCAAAAGCTAAATATGAATGACGCTATTGAGCACTACAAAGCTCAAGGTATTGACCTGTCGGCAATTTTATATAAGCCTGAGGTTGGTGAAAATGTGCCCGTTCGCAATGTAAGCAAACAGGATCACGGACTTGAAAATGTTCTCGACGTTGATATTGTCTCCAAAGCACAAAAAGCAATTATTGCTAAAGAGTCCCAAACCTTGCACTTTGATATTAAAAACACGGACCGTAGCGTAGGTGCCCTTTTAAGTAACGAAATATCGAAAACGCATGGTCGTGAGGGACTTCCTGCCGACACCTTGAAATTAGTGTTCAAAGGTGCTGCAGGACAAAGCTTTGGGTGTTTTGCTACCAAGGGACTGCACATGGAAGTTACCGGAAACGCCAACGATTACTTTGGAAAAGGACTTTCGGGCGCAAGATTGGTTGCGAAAGTTCCATGAATGTTTGGGGTAATGGCTTTATCATCTAAAACGGAATACATTTTAA
>JBMYLU010000043.1:0-6650 GCA_049596595.1 Flavobacteriaceae bacterium
GAAAGATTTATGGGTAAAGCCTGCCTTTTTTGCGTTTAAAAAGTCTACTAGCGTACTTGAATTGGCAATACCGGTGAGCAGCACAAAAGGGTTTTGAACAAATTCGGCAAGAGGTACTTCTGCCGCGCCACGAACGTGGGTATCGTATTCCAACGAAGTAAAAAACAGTTTTTGGTGGGGGGCTACGCCAAGTTTCGTTTTGTAGGTGTTTTTGGTTTCTTCGTCGAGAGTCGCTGGGCATTTGGTAACCACAACCACATCGGCTTGTTGCGCCGAAGATACGGGTTCTCGCAGATTCCCCACGGGGAGCAGGGCATCCAAAAACCAGGGATTTTGAAAGGTAGTAAGCACTACCTTGAACGAGGGTTGCAAGGGCAAATGTTGCAAGGCATCGTCCAAAATAAAAGCCTCAATGTTGGGGGAATCTTGTAGCATCTGCTGAATCCCTTTTGGGCGATTTTCACAAACGGAAACCTTTACATTATGATGCTTTTGCGCCAACAGCAATGGCTCGTCACCTACCCTATCGGCGGTAGCCTCTGGTGCTACAGCAACATAGCCTTTAGACCTACGTCCATAACCCCGACTGAGCATTCCTAAGTTAAAATCATTGGAAAATTTGGAAAGCAAATAATCCACCATGGGTGTTTTTCCGGTGCCTCCGGTGGAGATATTCCCAACAGCTAGGGTGGGAACAGGCGCTTTGTAGCGCGAAAACACACCGCATTTGTACAAGGATTTTCGTACAAAAACAGCACTACCAAACAGAATTTTTAACGGAAACAACGCTTTTCGCCAAATAGCCATAAAAACAAAAGTAGAACTTTTATCTTTGGAACACGATGACAGTACGCGAAATAACATCTTGTTTGGAACAATGGGCACCACTTGCCTATGCCGAAGATTTTGACAATGTGGGATTATTGGTGGGTGATAGCACCCAAAACGTAACGGGAGTACTTATCACTCACGATGCGCTAGAAGCAGTGGTTGACGAGGCTATTGCAGAAAACTGTAACCTTATTGTTTGCTTCCATCCCATTATTTTTCAAGGACTTAAACGTCTGACTAACAGCACATATGTTGAGCGCGCAGTGGCAAAAGCCATCAAAAACGATATTGCAATTTATGCCCTACACACGGCACTTGATGTGCAATTGGACGGCGTAAACAAAGGGTTAGCTGATGCGCTAGGTTTGGAAGAAAGAAGCGTTTTGACACCTACAAAAGGAAGTCTCCTAAAACTTAACACTTATGTGCCAAAGCAAAACCTTGACGAGGTGCAAGATGCCCTTTTTGCTGCCGGAGCTGGGGCATTGGGCGCCTATGCAGCATGTAGTTTTACTTCGGAGGGTACGGGAGGATTCACACCGCTTGAGGGTAGCGATCCGTATGTTGGAATAAAAGGAGAACGCCATCTAGAAGCTGAAACCCAACTACAGGTTGTAATGCCAAAACATTGTAAAAATGCAGTACTATCAGCCCTACAAAAAACACATCCGTACGAAACGGTGGCGTTTGAGCTTACGGTATTGGAAAACACACGAACCGATTTGGGCATGGGCTGCGTTGGAGCGTTGTCAAAACCCATTTCGGAAAGGGATTTTTTAAACGGGTTAAAAGCAATTTTAGGAACACCATGTTTGCGACATAGCGCACTTTTAGACCAAAAAATTGAGCGCGTTGCGCTTTTGGGCGGTTCGGGAAGTTTCGCAATTGAGGCTGCAAAGGCAAAAAATTGTGATGTTTTTATTACCGCTGATATGAAATATCACGATTTTTTCAAGGGCGAACACGAGATTCTACTGGTTGATGTAGGGCATTATGAAAGCGAACAATTTACCAAAAAAATAATCTTAGAGCATCTTAGAAAAAATTTCCCTAATTTTGCGGTCATTTCATCTAAAACGGATACGAATCCTGTACATTATTTCTAACTATGGCTAAAAAGAAAGCTGAAACTACTGTCGAAGAAAAATTACGCGCCCTTTACAACCTTCAACTCATTGATACCCGCATTGACGAAATCCGCAATGTTCGCGGTGAATTACCCCTAGAGGTAGAAGATTTGGACGCTGAAGTTGCAGGTCTTGAAAAGCGTCTTAGCAACCTTGGTATTGAGGTTACTGCATATGAAGACGAAATAAAAGCCAAAAAAAACGGGATTGAATCCGCTACTGCGCTTATCAAAAAATATAAAGAGCAGCAGAAAAATGTACGTAACAATCGTGAGTATGAATCCCTCAACAAAGAAGTTGAGTATCAAGAGCTTGAAATTCAATTGGCAGAAAAACAAATCAAGCAGCTTAAGGCTCTAATTGAGCAAAAAAACGAGGGTGTTACCGAAACCACTACCAAACTAGAAGAACGCAAATCGCACCTTAAGCACAAAAAAGACGAGTTGGATGCTATTTTGGCAGAAACCCAGAAAGAAGAGGACATGTTGCAAGAAAAGTCTAAGGAATTTGCCGAAAAAGCAGATGAACGTTTGGTTACTGCATACCAGCGTATTCGTGCATCGGTAAAAAATGGTTTGGCAATAGTTTCTGTAGAACGTGGCGCATCTGGCGGTTCGTTTTTTACCATCCCTCCACAGGTTCAACTCGAAATTGCTTCGCGCAAAAAGATAATTACCGACGAACATAGCGGTCGTATTCTGGTCGATAGTGAACTTGCTGAGGAGCAAGAAGCTTTTATGAGCGGTATCTTTTCAAAGTAATTTAAATTCCACACTCTGATCGTTATTCACGCGTAATTACGATTAGGATTTCAATATCTATTTTGTTATTTTTATAACATAATATGTATGTTTTGTTATAAAAATGAAAAATATAACCCTGCTTGGATTAGGTAAAGTAGGTTCGCTTGTTGGATTATTACTCCACAAACAGTTTACCGTTTCTGCTTATGACAGTCAAAAATCGCATTATCCCATTGCGCTTCCTTTCCCGCATAAAATTGCAGATGTAAGTAAGCCCGATATTGTGCATAAGGTACTGGAAAAGGCGGATGCTGTTGTTTCAGCACTACCGTTTCATCTTAACAAAAGTATCGCTGCCATTGCCCACCAAAAAGGTATCCACTACTTTGATCTTACCGAAGACGTGAGCACTACAAATTATATTGAATCCTTAGGGGAAAGCGCAGTAGCGGTTCTGGCGCCACAATGTGGGCTTGCACCAGGTTTGATTGGGATTATTGGAGGAGATATGGCTAAACAATTTGACACTTTACGCGACATAGAATTACGAGTGGGTGCCCTTCCGCGTTTTCCAAACGGTCAATTGTCCTATTCCTTTACTTGGTCACCAACTGGTGTGCTAAACGAATACCTTAACGATGCCGAAGCGATTCACAACGGTAAACGTAAAACTGTTCCATCTTTAGAGGGGTTTGAACACATGAACATAGAAGGGCAAGAATACGAAGCTTTTACCACCTCGGGCGGTCTAGGCACCATGTGCGCCACATTTGAAGGAAAAGTGGATACGCTTAATTATAAGACCATTCGTTACCCCGGACATGGTAAACTTATGCGGTTTTTGCTTTATGAGCTCATTCTTAAAAATGAGTTGACGGAACTTGAACGCATACTTACCCATGCAAAACCTCCCGTAGATGAAGATTTGGTGCACGTTTATGCCGTAGTAGAAGGTGTCATTGACGGCAAAATGAAACGCAAAGAGTTTTTTGAAACCTATTTCCCCAGAGAAATAGACGGACACACGTGGCGTGCGATTTCTTGGACTACTGCAGCTTCGTTGGCTGCCGTTGTAGAGCTCGTTGCAAATGGAAAACTACCGCAAAAAGGATTTATCAAACAAGAAAAAATTGCTTTACCTGATTTTTTTGCCACGCAAAGTGGCGCATTATTCAAAACCAAAATCCCATGAAATTTACCACCAACACTCCTTTAGACGTTATCCTCCACGGGCTTTTTACGCCCTATGCAAATCGTGTTCCCGATGTTAAAGCCATAACATCGGCGATGATAAAAAAAGGCATTATTAAAAAACAATCGGATATTGTGAACGACCACATTGCCTTTCGCACATTAGGCGTTCCGCATTTGGGAATACAATCATTGGAACGTATTTTTTTACACCACGGATACACCAAACAAGACCACTATTTTTTTTCCAAAAAAAGGCTGGATGCGCATTGGTATAAACCGCCTTCGGAACAATATCCGCGTGTGTTTATAAGCGAACTCCGTGTAAATGAACTTTCCTCACAAGCGACAGATATACTTAAAAAATACACTAAAAACATTACGCACGACCCCTTAAACGATGTCGATTTGGATGATGCCCAGGCGGTTGTCGCTTTTTTGCACCAACCCCTGTGGACAATCCCCACATGGAGTGATTATAAAACATTGCTTACCGAAACCGAATACGGCGCATGGGTGCTTTATAACAGATATTACCTGAATCATTACACCATAAGCGTGCATGCGTTACCAGAGCCTTACAACCAATTGGAGGTTTTTAATGAATTTCTCAAGTCGTTGGGAGTACAGTTAAATAATTCGGGAGGTGAAATAAAGACCAGCGCAGACGGGCTACTAATGCAGAGCAGTTCTGTGGCGCAAATGATTGATAGTGTTTTTGCAGATGGCGATATGCATTCCATTGCGGGAAGCTATGTTGAGTTTGCCGAAAGATCGGTTTTACCGCAGTTTTCGTTACTACGCAACAATGATATCACCAGTGCACACCGCCGTGATGGTTTTGAGGTAAATAGCGCTGATAAAATTTTCGAAAGTACATTTCAAAAGCAAACCGCTCGAAAACCTTAAAATATTCGTCCCGGATTGAGCAAATTTTTAGGATCAATTGCCTTTTTTAGCGTTTTCATTAAGGCGATTTCTTCAGCTGTTTTAGACGTTTCTAAGTGTGCTTTTTTATAAAAACCTATGCCGTGTTCTGCCGAAACAGAACCCAAGTATTTTTTTAGATTTCGGTAAACAATCGTTTCGATATTTTTGACATGTTTCTCGTCATTTTCTGTTTTACCTACTACCAAATGAATATTTCCATCAGCAATATGCCCAAAAGGTAATACCGCCTCAATGATAGGCATCTTCTTCAGCTCAGTAACAATTCTAGAAATTTGAACATCCATTACGCCAATGGGCAAACTTATATCAAAATGTTGCGTATGAGCAAAAGGTTGGCGAAGGGCATGGGTATTTTCACGAATATGCATTAGGCTTTCTACCTCGCGCTTTGATTGTGCTAGCACAGCATCAAGTACCCATCCTTTTTCGGCAGCTTCGGCAATGGCATTTTCAAAAGTTGTGTAATCGCTGATCAAATCATTTCCCAAACTTTCAATAAACACATAATATGGGTAATCTTGGCTCATTTGCGGAGTATTGCTATCCAAAGCAGCATTTGTGGCTACTTGATATGACTCCTTCCACATGAGTTCATATGCACTGAGATTCCCCGATAATTCTCTGTCCATATGCCTTAACAAGCTAACAACATCTTTGAAAGATTGTATGCCTACAAGGGCTGCATACCTAGACGTTGGTAATTCATAAAGGCGCAGACACACTTTTGTGATAATACCCAAAGTGCCTTCGGCACCGATAAACAATTGCTTTAAGTCGTAGCCAGAATTGTCTTTGATAATTTTTTTAAGTGATGAAATTACCGTTCCGTTAGGCAACACCACCTCTAGCCCTAAGACCATTTCGCGTGTCATGCCGTACCGAAAAACACGCATTCCCCCTGCATTAGTAGACACCACTCCGCCAATCTGTGCGGAGCCTTTGGCGCCAAATTGCAAGGGCAAAAAAAGCCCTTTTTCAGATGTGGCATCAATAAGTTGTTCCAAAACAGCACCTCCTTGTGCGGTAATGGATTTCGTTGCCTCATCTATTTCCTCAATGGCATTCATTTTTTCTAAGGAAACCACCCATTGATTGGGTGCTGTTTGCGTACCTCCGACCAAGTTTGTCAGTCCACCGTGGACAACCACTTCCGCATTGTGTGCATAACACAAGGCTAAAATTTCAGAAACTTCTTTCGTATTTCGTGGTAATATCACCCCTTTAGCTACCAAAGGAACATCGGTAGCCCAAACATGAGAAAAACGTGCTTTTTCAGCCCCTTCGTACAGCACATTTTCCGAACCTACAATTTTTTTTAAGGATTCTATCATTTTGTTTTTCTCATTCACATATAGTTAACCAAACACCTCTAAAAACCATTGCATTGCGTGGGGATTTCTGAGTGCATCTAACGAAACGACTTCTTCGAGTTTTTCACCCAACAAGATACGTTTTACAGGGATTTCTACTTTTTTCCCACTTATCGTGTAGGGAATTTCAGGAGTGCGGTATATCCGTCCGCAAAACGGTTTAAATGAACCCTATGAACGCTTTAACTGGGTATCAATCTTTAAGTATCCAGTAGAGGAAATTGACTAGGTATTGCGAATATGCACTTTAATTTTGTGTTCTTCAATTTCGCTTTGTGATTGCACAAACAGCACGAGTTTGTCTTGGGTTTCATCAAGCAAATGCACCACTAGACTATCCGTAATTTCTTGAAGCTGGTCTAATGCTGCGTAAAGTTCTGCGGTACCAATGCGAACCCCGTGCCTGTTAAGCGTAGCATCGGAACGTCCATAAATGA
>JBMYLU010000044.1:0-6632 GCA_049596595.1 Flavobacteriaceae bacterium
CTGAAATGCGTTCGTTAGGCATGTATTCGGCTACCAACCCCAGCCAAGAATTGAGTTCATCAACGGTGCCGTAAGACTCAATACGTAAATCGCTTTTTGAAACGCGATATCCTCCAATAAGTGAGGTGTCGCCTTTGTCGCCTGTTTTGGTGTAAATTTTCATAGCTTAATTACAGTTCAAAAGTACATAACTAAATCTACTCACAAAAACTTTTTGCGTGTAAATTGCTCATTTTCAAAACTTTTCAATTTTTCTTGCGTCCAAATGTGAATAAAAACATGAATCCAGCCAAAAACCCTCCAAGTCTGAAGATATAATCGCCATACTGAACATAAAAAGTAGTTTTGGCTTGTGGAAGTATTGAAGCGGTAAGCACCCCTTTTTTGTTGTAATTGAGCTTATTTGTTAGTTCCCCAAGTGGTGTAATAAAGCCCGAAATACCTGTATTTGCAGAACGTACAATAGGTCTTCGGGTTTCTATGGCACGCAAACGCGCATATGCCAAATGCTGTTTGTGTCCAGGGGTATTGCCCCACCAGGCATCGTTTGTCATAATTGCGAGTACAGTTGCACCCGCACGGACATATTCGGTAACAAACTCTCCATAAACCGACTCATAACAAATTATCGGACCTACTTTTGCACCACCATATAATGGTAAAGCAGCGCGTTCTTTTTGTGTAGCTCTTACACTAAGTGTTCCTCCAAAGTCAAGCATAATATTTCCAAACAATGGTTCTACAATATTTCGATAGGGTAGGGTTTCTACGCCTACCACTAGCTTGGATTTGTGATATACATGAATACCTATGGTGTCAGTCAAAAAAGCACTATTGTAAAAATCTGCCCAAAAGCCATTTTTTAAGTCGTTTGCAGTTTCGGTTTTGTTCTCCAAAGTGTAGGCATTGTAAAACTGCGCACCTTGCAAAAACTGCGTGTTGTTTAGGGTGCCAAAACGCAATAAATTTTGATAGATCTCGCTTTGTTCAAATCGTGCTAAATTTTCTCCTGCGCCCTCTGAAAAATAGGTTTCTGGCGTTACAATAAGATCAGGTTTTCTATCTAATTCGGGTGTAATCTGTGCAAGCAAATTGCGATACAAATCTTGATGTGTTAGGTTGTATTTTTCATCGTAAGGGTCAATGTTGGGTTGCACAACTGTAACAGATAATGAGGTTGTTTTTTCTTCCTCAAATTGATTTAAAATTATTGCAGATAAAAGAAGTGGAAGCGCAATAAGTAGCAAGGGTTTTACAAAAGCGATATAGTTTCGATTTGGTTGAAATTTCTTTAGTGCAGTATACAGCGCAATATTTACCACCCAAATCCAAAGCGTTCCACCAAAACTTCCTGTGTATTCGTACCATTGAATCCAATTCGTATACGAAGCAAATCCATTACCGAGATTTAGCCACGGCCATGAAAAATCCCAAACCAAATGCATTTTTTCGAAAGAAATCCATGCAAATGGTATAAAAATTAGTCCCGCCTTTTGTCCCAGCTTTTTGTCAACGCGTCTCCAAAGCAATATCACCGCAGTCATTAGTAAACTGTTTACAATCATGGCAAAAAACATTCCGAAAGCCGTGGCGTTCCAAAGCCACCAAGTGGTAAGGGCATTCCAGATAAAAAAACCAAAATAGAATCTTAAAAAAAACACGTGACCTTTGTCGCTTTTGCTGCGTTCAAACAAGAATAGCAAAGGAACAAATGCTAAAAAAAGCAAGGGAGCAAAACCATTTGTTGGCCAAGAAAGCCCAACGAGTAGTCCAAAAAGTATGGCAAGGAAAAGTTTGTTTGGCATGTTGCTAAATTACAATTATTGTATAAGTTTGTTGGTGCTTAACCAAAACTTTACGCATGAAAATCATAAAATTTATTCCCAATATCCTAACACTCCTAAATGGTTTTTCTGGAGGATTAGCGCTTGTTTCTGCAGTTGAAGGAAACGCATTAATGACCCTGATATGGGTGCTGGTTGGTGTGTTCTTTGACAGCATAGACGGTATGGTTGCCCGCGCATTTAATGCAACTTCGGAGATAGGCAAACAACTTGATTCCCTTTGTGATGTTATTACCTTTGGTCTTGTTCCCGGATTTATTATGTACAAATATCTCTACGAATGCCTGCCCTATGAATTCGTGCCATTATCGCTATTGGGCTTTTTAATTACGCTTGCTGCCATCTACCGTCTGGCACGATTTAATATTACGTCTTCAAGTCAATTAGATTTTGAAGGACTACCTACACCAGCGTTTGCTTTGTTTGTTGTGGGGATTCCGTTTATTCCGTGGACGTTGGATTATACCATAATTATTGCTTTGGTTGCCTTGTTAACCCTGCTTATGGTTTCCAATTGGATGTTACCAAGTCAAAAGTTTGTCGATGGTAAACCCACACGCTTTGCGCTGATTTTTGCATTTATTTCCTTGCCGATATTGCTTTGGTTTCGCTCACAAGCCTTGTCTGCGATAGTGCTTGTATATGCTGTTGTTGGTGTGGTTTATATGCGGATTAGAAACAGGCAGGGGCAATAGTTAATAGTTATTGCTGAAAAGTAAGTTAGGAATTTTATTAACCAAATGGTTAAAGGCTCAACTTCTTTGTTCGAAGCTCAAAGTTTTGTCCTAAATACACTTTGCGTACCATCTCATCTTCGGCGAGTTCTTGGGGTGTTCCCGTTTTTAGAATTTTACCTTCAAACATCAAATAGGTTCTATCTGTGATGGCAAGTGTTTCTTGTACATTGTGGTCGGTGATCAGAATACCAATATTTCGCTTTTTTAGGTGTGCCACAATTTTTTGAATATCCTCAACAGCCACAGGGTCAACACCAGCAAAGGGTTCATCCAAGAGAACAAACTTTGGGTCGGTGGCTAATGCACGTGCAATTTCGGTACGACGGCGTTCACCTCCAGAGAGCAAGTCGCCTCGGTTTTTACGAATGTGTGTCAAACCAAACTCTTCTAGTAGTGCCTCTGTTTTTTCATGCTGCTCGGCTGCTGATAAGGAGGTGAGTTCTAAAACACTTTTGATGTTTTGTTCCACTGTGAGCTTACGAAAAACAGATGCTTCTTGCGCCAAATATCCAATACCGCTTTGGGCACGCTTGTACATGGGATATTTTGTGATGTCAGTATCGTCCAAGTAAATATGTCCTGTGAGAGGCTTAATGAGTCCTACAATCATATAAAACGAAGTTGTTTTCCCAGCACCATTTGGACCCAAAAGCCCAACAATTTCACCTTGTTCTACGGTAACAGAAACTTTATCTACAACCTTTCTTCCTCTATAGGTTTTGGTGATGTCTTTAGCGTGTAATTTCATTTTTATACAGGAGTTTGTTCTGTTGCTAAACTCTTTTTATAAACCATTTTGGATATAAAAATACTGACTTCGTACAAAATCATTATAGGTATTGCGACAATAATTTGACTTGCGATGTCGGGTGGGGTAATAATGGCCGAAAGTGTGAGTACCAGCACCAACGAAATTTTTCGATATTTCCGCATAAACTTAGGTGTTATAAGTCCAATTTTGGTAAGAAAATAAACCATGATGGGCAATTCGAAAATAAATCCTGCTGAAAGTACAGAAGCACGGACGAGCGCAGTATAGCTACTCAAGTCAAAGTCATTAAAAACTTGAGAACTCACACTATAAGTGCCTAAAAAACGCAATGATAAAGGCGTAATTACAAAATAACCAAATAGTACCCCCGCAAAAAACAAAAGTGAGGAAGAAAATATAAATCCCCTTGCTTGTCGACGCTCACTTTTTAACAGTCCGGGGCTAATAAAGCGCCATAGTTGGTAAATTACATAAGGAAAAGCAATAATAAACCCTGCAGTAATTGAAGTCCAAACATGAGCAGAAAATTGCCCGGCGACGGTTCTGCTTTGTACTCGAAAGGGGAGTTCATCTAAACAAAAACCTTCATCAAAACCCAAAGCCTGAGCAGCACCGCAAAGCCATTTGTAGGTCAAAAAATCTTGCTTTTTCGGTCCGAAGAGCAAATAATCAAAAATAAAGTCTTTGGCAGCAAAGGCAATACCCCCAGCAATAACGATTGCCAAAATGCTTCTAATTAAGTGCCATCTCAGCTCCTCAAGATGGTCTAGGAACGGCATGCTCTTGTCTTCCATTTTTAGTAAATTCCTTCGTTAAGGATATCATGAATATGAACAATACCAACATAAGCTCCTGACCTTTTCACAATGATTTGACTGATTTCTTTTTGTTGCATAAGCGCAAGCGCCTCTTTGGCCAAGGTTTCACTATCTAATTGGCATGGGTTTTTACTCATGATGTCTTCGGCACATAATGATGTGAAATTTTGGTTATTCTGCATCATACGTCTAAGGTCTCCATCAGTAATTATACCCACTACATTATTGTTCTCAAGAACCGCAGTAGCCCCAACAAGTTTTGTGGAAATTTCGGTAATTACCTCGGCAATTGGGGTTTCTTTTTTCACAATAGGCTTTTTATGCTCTTGCAATAAATGACTCATTTGAACATTAAGCGCTTTCCCTAGTGCTCCACCGGGGTGAGAACGCGCAAAATCTTCAGGCTTAAAAGCATTGAGTTCCATAAGACAAATAGCAAGAGCGTCACCCATAACAAGTTGTGCAGTTGTGCTAGTGGTAGGAGCCAAATTATTGGGGTCAGCCTCTTTGGAAATTCCCACATGCAATACTGCATCAGCATGAATTGCTAGATAGGATTCTGGGTTTGCAGTCATGCCCACGAGCTTATTGCCTCTGTTTTTGAGTAGGGGAACAAGTGTTTTGATTTCGGGTGTGGTTCCGCTTTTAGACAGGCACACAACAATGTCCTCTTTATCAATCATACCAAGGTCACCGTGAATGGCATCCGCAGCATGCATAAAAATACTTTTTGTTCCTGTAGAATTTAGGGTAGCACTGATTTTCATGCCAATAATTGCACTTTTTCCAATGCCTGTAAGCACAAGTCGTCCACTACATTTATGCGTCCAATTTACTACGCGTTCAAAATCAGCACTAAGCTGAGGAAGCAGTCCTTCAATGGCTTGTGCCTGTTGTTTTATAACAGCTTTGGCTGTTTTCGTTATAGAATTGTAATTATTCAAACTTTATTGATTGTTAATCAGTTTTAACGTATATTGTGATTACAAATGTACAAAACACGAGATGAAGCAACAGGATGTTGACAAAGGGTTTAACTTAAAGTCTGCATTAAAGAAATTTTTTGGTTTTTCTGAGTTTAGAGGATTGCAGGAACATGTAATCAAAAGTGTGCTAAATAAAGAAAATACATTTGTTATCATGCCAACTGGCGGCGGAAAATCATTGTGTTACCAATTACCTGCTTTAATTCAACCTGGAACGGCTATAGTGGTTTCGCCACTAATTGCGTTAATGAAAAACCAAGTAGACGCAATCCGTGGTATCTCAAGTAGCGATGGTATTGCTCACGTTTTGAATTCCTCTTTAAGCAAAACACAAATTCAGGAAGTCAAGAGCGATATTACCTCTGGGATTACAAAATTGCTCTATGTCGCACCTGAATCGCTAACTAAAGAAGACAATGTAGCATTTTTACGAACGGTCCCCATAAGCTTTATGGCAATTGACGAGGCACATTGTATTTCGGAATGGGGGCATGATTTTAGACCTGAGTACCGCAATTTAAAATCTATTGTGCAACGCATTGGAGATGAAATACCCATTATTGGGCTTACGGCTACAGCTACGCCAAAAGTTCAAGAAGACATCCTAAAAAACTTAAACATCCCAAACGCTACTACTTTTAAAGCATCATTTAACCGTCCTAATCTATACTATGAGGTGCGCCCAAAAACGGCTAATGTAGATCGAGATATTATTTCATTTATTAAGGAAAACACCGGAAAATCGGGTATTGTGTATTGTTTGTCACGAAAGCGTGTCGAACAACTTGCACAAGTGCTACAAGTGAATGGAATAAACGCATTGCCTTATCATGCAGGTCTAGACAATAAACAACGTGTTTTTAACCAAGACAGTTTTTTAAAGGAAGATTGCGATGTTATAGTGGCAACCATTGCTTTTGGAATGGGAATAGACAAACCTGATGTTCGTTTTGTGATTCATCACGATATTCCAAAAAGTATTGAAAGTTATTATCAAGAAACAGGTCGCGCAGGTCGTGACGGTGGCGAAGGGCATTGTTTGGCATTTTATGCCTACAAAGACATTGAGAAGCTGGAGAAATTTATGTCTGGCAAACCCCTTGCCGAACAAGAAGTGGGCTATGCTTTGTTGCAGGAAATGGTTGCCTATGCCGAGACATCCATGTCACGCCGAAAGTTTATTCTTCATTATTTTGGAGAGGAGTTTGACGAAATAAATGGCGATGGAGCTCTTATGGATGACAACACAAGGAATCCAAAACCAAAAGTTGAAGCAAAGGATGAGGTTTTGATGTTGCTAAAGCTTATTTCAAATACTAACGAACAATATAAAATCAAAGAGTTAACGCACATAATGATTGGAAAAGAGACCCCTATGTTAGTCTCACATCGCATTAGTGAAAACGATCTTTTTGGTTTAGGGAGTGGAAATACTCAAGAGTTTTGGAAGGCGTTGTTAACACAGATGCTTGTAG